>JBAYCO010000161.1:0-8267 GCA_041668685.1 Victivallaceae bacterium
AAAAAACTGCACTTTTCTGAATAATTTTAAGACAAAAACAGGGGGAATGAACTCTGTTTTTGATAAACACCTGAATTTCAACATGATAAATGCTTATTCAGGTCAATGATTTTACAATAACAATTGTTAGCTTAGGAAATATAATGGAACCGAAATCTCTCACAGCACTAGAAAATGAATTCAAGAAGCTGAGATGTTTCTATAACACGACGGTGTTAGCTTATCAACAGGCCGATGAGTTCTTAGGCAATAAATCCAAGCGAAGAAAAAAAGGAACGATTCAACACCCATCAATTCGGAGACAAACAGAGTCCATGCTCAGAGAATTGATACTAGTTCGTGCTATATCTGCTTTAGAAACTTTTCTTATAGATGCCATCCGAGACATCTTTTTAGCCACTAAAGTTCCATTTATGGATAAATCAGTTAGGCTCGAGTTCTCCCAAGAAGAACTGATTGCTAATAACTCGCCAGCTCAAATCTTCAACCGCATAATTAACAGAGAAACTCGCAAGCTGACTAATGGTGGTTTTAATGATTTTATCAAATACTACAAAAGGCGTTTTGGAATCGACCTTTCAAACATACCTCCAGGCTATAAGATTTTAAATGAATACCATGATCGACGTCATATTCTAGTTCATAGGCTTGGACATACAGACGAGGTATATAGAAAAAAGTACGGAACTGATATTAAAAAAATAGAGGTAGATGAGGGGTATGTTGAGTCCTTATTGAACGACATCGAAATATTTTCCTCATCCCTTGGAAGTTTAATTGAAACATTCATCTCGACGAGCTCTAGAGATGTTTCAATGAGTAGTGCCAGATATGTAGTAGACATCCGATTTCTTAAACAAGATGTTCCTAACTGCCTACAACCTAACTTCCAGTTTTGGGCTGATGATGAGTATGTAATGCTCTCTGATATTCTAATCGGCACTAGCCCCGCTGAGGACGGTCGGGTAAGGCATTACTTTAAGGGAAGCGACAGAGCTTTAAGGAAGCCAAAGCAATATCTCAGAAAAGCCCTGAGACGTTTAGCCATCACTTTCGTTATTGTTGAGGATCATGTTCGCCAAGAGAAAAAGCTGAAAATCGTATCAGACGCTATCATAAAACAAGTCCAGAAAGAATTGCCTGAACAACCGTGGTCTAAAGGAATTCACAAGGAAGTTGCTGCTAGACTAGGCTTGGCGAACAGTACTGTTTCCGCGGTAATTGACATTCTTATCTCCCGAGGCGTTTTCAAGTATCAAATTGATGGAAAAATAATTGCCTAACAACCATACTCGCTCTATAGTAGACTCCACCCGCTCAGAGTGACGCGTATCGTTATACAAAGACCTTCGATAGGCAGAGCGAACGGCTTGCAATATTTGCATGTGTGCCTGTGGGGTAAACACAATATAGAAAACAAAGTTTTTCCACCGGGGGTAAGGGCTGTAGGGGGAAATTTTTCTTCCTTAAAGTTAAAAAACTTGGCATTTTTTACCGGTCTTCTGTCTAAATATAAAAAATTGTTAATAAAGTTTGGCTGCTTACATATTTGCAATACTCGTACTTTGGAGTAAAGTTATTGAGTGATTCCAACAGAGGGTTATATAATAATTTTTACTATGAATATATCTGAACTTACAAATATTGTCAAAAGCGGTGAGGACAGCCAGCACCAATTTAAGGAAAACGTTACTAATGCGACTTCCCTTGCTGCTGAAATGGTAGCGTTTTCA
This sequence comes from Victivallaceae bacterium, assembly GCA_041668685.1. Taxonomy (GTDB): domain Bacteria; phylum Verrucomicrobiota; class Lentisphaeria; order Victivallales; family Victivallaceae; genus JAHOYW01. Next base: position 1,734 of record JBAYCO010000161.1, read on the forward strand.
AATTCCGAAGGCGGCAATGTCTATATCGGCGTTACTGATGATGGTGAATTGAAAGGTTTGCCTTCTGATGATGTAAAAAGAATTAACCAACTTATTTCGAATACTGCCAGTCAACACGTCAGAAGTCCGATTACCGTAGCTACGGAAAACATTGGCATAGATGGTGGAAAAATCGTAATCATACTGAAAATTCAAAAAGGTATTGATAAGCCATATTTCGATAACAATGGAGTGATCTGGCTCAAAAACGGTTCAGACAAACGGCGGCTCAATTCAAAAGAAGAACTTAGACGGCTCTTTCAGGATGTGGACATGGTACACGCTGACGAAGTGCCGGTAAAAGGCGCAAATCTTGAATGTTTGGACAAACTCCGTTTCAGGGATTTTTTGAAAGACAAATATGGCAAGCAACTGCCGGAAAATGAGAATGAATTATCACAGCTCCTTGAAAATATGAATCTTGCCCAGGACGGTTATTTAAACCTTGCCGGGCTCATGCTGTTCAGTGAAAATCCTGAATTTTTGAAACCGGCTTTTGTGGTAAAAGCAGTAGTATTTCCAGGCAGAAAAATTACCTCTGAAAAATATCTGGACAGTGAAGATATAGAAGGCTCACTTCCCAAACAGTTTCATGATTCCATGGGTTTTATAATGCGCAATCTGCGCAAAACTCAAGGCGACCAAAGCGTGAATAGTGTTGGAGAACCGGAAATTCCGCGTATCGCTTTTGAAGAGCTGTTGGTCAATGCCCTTATTCACCGGGACTACTTCATCAGTGCGCCAATAAAGTTACTGATATTTGATGATCGTATCGAAATTACCAGTCCTGGGCATTTGCCGAATCATTTAACTACTGAAAAAATCAGAACCGGTAACTCCAACATCAGGAATCCCATTCTCGCATCATTTGTAGCTAAAAAGATACTCCCATATCGCGGGTTGGGCTCAGGTATTCCCCGTGCTCTTGAGTGTTGGACTAACATTGAATTTACCGATGATCGTGATAAATGTGAGTTCACCGCAACCTTGTTCCGTAATACTACCGATGAAGTTACTGATGAAGTTACCGGGCAAGTCACCGGGCAAGTTACCGGACAAGTCGCCGGGCAAGTCGCGGAAGAAATTATTAAACTGCTTAGAGCCTTTAAAGGGGAGATGAAAAGAGCAGAACTGCAGGCTGCGCTGGATTTAAGACATAGGGATTACTTTATGGAAACATACCTCACTCCGGCTTTAGAAGAAAAATATATTGAAATGACAATACCTGATAAACCCAAAAGTTCCAAGCAAAAATATCGGCTCACGGCAAAGGGTATTGCAGCCATTAGTTAAAAACGCATATCATTCCTAATTTCATTAGCAATCGTTACTAATCTTGAAAAAAAATCAAAAATTCCAGCATTTTTAGTTGCATTATTGTAAACTTATGGTATACTTAAATAAAGAAAAGGTATTTTTTTGAACAAAGAGTTTGTGAATCATGGGAATGGAAAAAGTCATTGAATGGATTGAAGTCGGCTCAGTTTCAAGGCAGTTTACAGAGGCGGAAGCCCGGACTGCTAAAGAATTGCTGATGCCTTCAGAATGGCTGTCCCGCAAAAAGGCTGCTGAGTATCTGGGAATCAATCTGCGAACACTTGACATGAAAGTTGCGGAAGGTTTGCTGTGTAAACATATTCGCGGCGGCCATCCGATGTATAAATTGAAGGATTTGGATAATTATCTGTTGTCCGCTCCGATAATAGGGTGTGCAAAAGAACCCTAGCCTGCAAATTTCATGAATTTTTTAATTTTTTTATTTAAATACTTATAAATAAATATCTTACAACAAAAACACAAAAATACGTTTTGTAATTTTATCTTTCCGGTCTATTATCACCCCTGCGGGGCTTCGGCATTGCGCCATGCCCACTTCGTTGAGCTGGAATTCGCAGTGCTTAGCACAGCTTCATTCGCTCGCCTCGCGCTCATGGCACACTGCCTCGTGCAATTTGCAGGCTAGAATTTCAGCTAATGTTCTTTTTCAGGGTTTCCAGAGTTTTTGTAATTAAATCGGGATTATCCTTCAGCAGCTTTATTAATTCTCCGAGTTCTTCATCGCTTTTGTTTTCTTTTTTTGCCTTGCCCGGAACTGCCGCTACCGCTGTACGCAAAGTATCCAGCGACAAATGTGAATAAATATGAGTGACCGCAACGTTATTATGTCCGACAATTTCCTGTACTACCGCCAACGGCACACCGGCATTAGCGCAAAACGAAACAAAGGAATGCCGCAACGAGTGAAATCCGTAACCTTTGAGGCGTTCAGGTAATTTTCCTTTGGGCGGCTTTGTTCCTATCGCATACCAGATGATGCGGCAGGCGCTTGAATCTACTCCAGTCGGATTTCGCAGATACCTGTCGGCAACCTCCGGCAAAACGTATTCCTGATTTTTATCAACTTCTTTCAGCAGTTCCAGTAAATCCGGATGTATCGGGATCATTACCCGCTTTGCCGATGTTTTTTGCGTTTTACTTGGCACTACCGCTATTGTATTATTTACGAAGTTGATTGATTCCGTTTTTAACAGACAGCAATCCTTGAGCCGCATTCCGGTGTAGGCTCCCAATCTGAATAATATTTTCATTTCGTCACGGTGCGGAATGGATAACGGATAGGTTTTATCAATCGACTCGAAAACCTGCAAAAGCTGTTCGTCGGTCAATTCTTTTTTGCTTTTGGCCTGCTCTGTTTTCCGCCGCATATACCTGAAAGGATTTTCCTTTAAACCGCTTTGGCGTTCCAGTATCCTGAAAATCAATTTTAGCGACCCTACGCGTGAATTATATACCCGTGGTGATTTATCCGCAAGACTCTGCGCATAGCGTTCAGCGTCGCTGTCAGTAATATCTATCAAGGTTCTGGCGTCAGGGTTGTTTTGTTTTAGGATTTCAAGAAATTCATTCCAGGCGAGTAAATGCCGCGCTAATGTTTCCGGCAAAGTATCAGGCCGGGTCGGATTGTTTTCAAAAACCTTGAAAGCTTCGGCAATTGATAGGCTGGATTTTTCTTTAATAATATTTTTCGCCTGTGCGGTAAAGACGGCAAGTTCAATTTCGCTTTTGGATTTTGAAATTGCAATAAGGCGTTCGATTTCTTTTTCCGCTTCTTCCAAAGTATCGGCAAAAATGCGTACATTAACCTCTTTCCCGTTAATTTTCCGGCGCCAATAAAAGTGTTTTCCGCGCTTGCGGATATAACCGAAACCTTTTTTATTGCCATTTTTTCGCTTTGAGCTCATTTTTCATGTCCACTTATGTCCACTTTCGAACGGGGTTTGTCCACTTTTGCCCTCTTTATTATTATAAAGCAAAGAAACGAAAAGGCAAGCAAAATAGCGAATAAAAAATTATTTTGAGCTTAAAATCCAGAAAAAAAGGTAAAAAAATGGTGGACCCGGCAGGACTCGAACCTGCGACCCGGAGATTATGAGTCACCTGCTCTAACCAACTGAGCTACGGATCCACATCGTACTTCGCAAAGTAGAGATATACTGTACACAAAATCAACGCAAACGCAAACGCTTCTTTGAAATATTTTAATATTTTTTGTAATAGAAGAGTATTTCTTTTTTGTCCTTTAGATCACTAAGATATTTTTTGGGTAAACCATTCGCGTCATATTCGATCGGGCGCTGGAAGGGCAGTTTGCCCCAATATATCCCGTGAATAGAATTATTTCGCCGCTTTAAAAAAGCATCTTCATATTCTTTCCAGCATTTTGCGGCAAGCGTAAGGTTCTTATTTACCCCATCCCCTTTATAATAACAGTCTCCCAGTTCATAAAACGCCTGAATGCAACCATTTTTCGCAGCTTTCCTGATAAGCTTAAAAACGTTCGCCAGCTTGGTTTTACGGTCAGCCCCGTGTGCTTTCCGTAAAAGTTTCGCCAGTTCAAAAGCCGCCTCAGCATGTCCGCCGTCAGCCGCCTGCCGATAATAAAGCATAGCTTCAATGTTATTGCCCAGGCGACTGTAAAGTTTTCCCAGTTTCCAAGCGGCACAGAGATTCCCCAGCGCCGCAGCTTTCTTGTAATAACCCAGCGCATTATAAAGGGCTTTCGATTTATCACTGCCGGATTCACAGGACTCGGCAAGTTCAAAAAGCGCCAGAGGATCATCCTGCTGCGCCTGGCGCAGAAAACGAAGAGCTTTATCCGGAGATTTAACCACACCGATACCATATTTCAGGCAAATTGCCCGGCGGCTTAAATAAGTATTTTTTTTCTTATCCGCGGACACATCATTGGCGGCCTTGTCATTACCCCGGAAAAATGAACTCGCCGAATTATTTTCTTTCAGTAACAGTAGAGCCAGCAACGCCCGCGGCGAAGCTTTCGCCGCGGCGCTTTGAAATAATTCAACCGCTTTCTTCCGGTCTTTACCCACTCCATCGCCAGTAATATAGCAGCAGGCTGATTGAAAAATGCCTTCCGGATCATTCGCTTTTGCCGCCTTGTCAAACCACTTATACGCTTCGTCCGGGTCTCGTGCGGCGCCCAATCCGGATTTATAACAGATTCCCAGCTTGGAAAAGGCCGGCACAAATCCGCGTTCGGCCGCTTCCAGATAGCATTGAAAGGCGGTTTTTTGAGTTTTTTTGTTTTTTGCGAAGTGCAGGCCCAGATAATAAAAAGCTTTGGGATGTCCGCGCCGGGCCGCGTCTTTGAAACCTTCAAGATATTGAACATCTTTCTGGCCTATATCATAGTGGGCGCAATAACTTTGCAGAAAACAGGCATTGGCATTTCCCTGGAAAAAAGCCGGGCCGAGGAAACTTTGCAGAAGTTTATCCCGGTTCAGACCATGAGTGACTTTTACTTCATCGATAATACATTGCGCCGCCATCACCTCGGCTTCGTCATAAAAATATTTCGACGCATGCAGGAGCCATTTCCATGCTTTGGAATTGTCCTGAGAAGTTCCACGCCCGTACAAATAGCATAATCCCAGATAGTACTGCGCCAGGACATGTTCCTGCCGCGCCGCTTCCTTAAACCACTTGAATGCCTGGTAATAATCTTTTTCAGCGCCGCCTTTGCCTTCGTAAAAATTCAAACCGAGACAGTACATCGCGTCAATATCTTTTTTCTTTTTAATAATATCTTTATAATAACTGCATTTCATTCTCGGAAAACCGCCGTTATCTTCCCCGCTTTCGATATTTTTTCCGTTCAGGCACATTTTTATGCTGGTAAATTCATATTCCAGGGCAATTACGGTAGTTTTTTTAGGTCCTATGGGGGTAAAAAAAGTTGCCAGGCCAAAATAGTTCCAGACATTCATAACCGATTCGTCACGTAAAATAATTTTATTGCCGTTACAGTTATAACTGACTATATTGTTGAGGTAATCAAAAACAACTTCCACTTCGCGGTTCCGAAAAAGATTAACCGGCAGAAGCCGGGTGTCCCGAAACAAAACTTTTACCGGGTCTCCAGCTTTTTTTATTTCAGTCACCTTGTCGGAACGTTTACTGTACTGTATGGGGAAAACGCGGTGGATGCCCTTTTTACCGACGCCGTTGTTTTCCGACACGACAAACAAAGGCGCGCACATAACTCCCTTTTGGGTTTTCTGGACTTTTGTCACGCCCAGGGATTTTTTCACATAGGCTTTTATCACCCGTTCCATATCCTTTGTTTCCGGGGCCACAGGATACAGGCGCGCCTTAAATCTAAAGGTTATTTTATCTACAGGAAGAGGGGATTTTTCGAGTGTCGGGATTTTTGCGAGAACATAAGCGCAGGTATTGGCGGAAGTTTTTGAATATGCCAGCCGATACCCCCACAAAGAGCGGTCGATAAGTATGTTGCGATGCTCCGTGAAGCCGTATTTAGTGAAATCATTATCGGTATTAAACCCCGCGAGACACCAATTGCCCGCCGATAAAAAACTTAAAAATACAAGCGCCGTTTTCAGCATAATGATCTCCGCTGATTATCAGGTTTACCGCATCCCGCCGAGATACTATAATATTCAAATTATGAAAACGCCAGTTGTTTAAACAATTACTTGCGGAAAAGGATATATTAAAGGACAGCGCCCATTTCTCGCAGTTTTTCCCGGACTTTTGTCCCGTCAAGTTTCGCGGGAACCGTCTGCGTCTGCACCGCCATGGCGGCGGCGGTTCCCGCCGCCTGGCCTACGGAACAGGCCGGAGGCATTACGCGCATGCTGCTGTGAAGCGCATGGTCAACGGAAATCGGTCTGCCGCCGATCAGGAGATTTGAAACGTCCCTGGCGACAATACAACCGTAAGGGATTTCATACCACTCGTCTTCAGCCAACGTTCTGATAACCGTGCCGCTGCCGCCGGGATTATGGATATCGATCGGGTATCTGACTTTAGCGATCCCGTCAGGATATTTTTTCGCCTGCTCAAAAGCTTCCATGCCGATATAATCAATACCAACCACCCGGCGGGATTCACGCACCCCGATATGGTGAGCTACCGAGTGAAGCCTGATATTTTCACAGCCTGATACATGTTTCC
>JBAYCO010000162.1:0-8201 GCA_041668685.1 Victivallaceae bacterium
AAAAGGAACTTTTATCATATCTTCGTAATGAAACGCCCCTTTGGTGATTAAACCGTGCTGGCCGTAAAAATGGCCGTGATCGGTGGTAAATACTATCAGGGTATTTTCCCGCAATCCGAGTAATTCGAGCTTATCCAGAATTTTACCTATGTATTTGTCCATCAGAGATACCATGCCGTAATATACGGCAATCTTCTTTGCCTGCTCTTTGCGGTCATGCAAATGGCTGGAAAAACCATGGCAGCGGAAACTGCCTTCAGGATGGTACATTGAAAAATCAGGAGTTTTTTCCTGAGTTTTAGCGTAATGCGGCGGCATTTTGGAAAAATTTTCGGCTTCATGCATTGCCGGAACAGTTATTTTTTCCGGGTCATACATCGTATCCCAAGGGTTCGGCGCCAAATAAGGCGGGTGCGGGTCAAGGAAACTCGCCCAGAGGAAGAAATGATCTTCATTTTCCGCATATTCATCGAGCATCGCATTGACGCGTTCCGCAATCCATGCGTCGTAATGAAATTCTTCCGGAATATTCCATTTGAGATACTGTTTTTCCGCCGTCCCGGCGGGCTTCTGGAAACATTTACGCCAGTCAGCAAAGCCTTTTTCTTCCATCCAGAGAGCGTAATGCTGTCCAACCAGAAACTCGTCCGTATGGTTCCTAGCCAGTTCCACATGGTCAAAACCATAAAACGGTCCGTTGAATTCACGCCAGAAATCCAGATTCTGCTGCAGCGGATTGGATTCGAGTGAACGATATTGCGGATGATCGTACAATTGCTGAAAATGGGCTTTGCCGATCAGCGCGCTGCGGTAGCCGTTCTGATGAAAATCATCATTCACGGTATGAACTTCCTCCGGCATTTTGGTACCGAGGGAATAAGCGCCGTGCTGACTGGGGTACATACCGGTGATAATTGAAGCGCGCGTCGGCGTGCAAGTAGGATTTGGACAATAAGCCCGGTCAAAAATTACACCGGATTCCGCCAGACGGTCAAGGTTGGGAGTTTTTATCTCAGGATTATTATAACCTGTTGTCATCCAATGTTGCTGATCACTGGTTATTAATAAAATATTAGGTTTCTTTTTCATTTTAACAATCCACGGTTTGCATATTATTGATATTTGTATTACAATAATATTATCGCAAATGGTATTTGTAAATAAGTTAATTTTGATTTATTTAGCATAAAATTGATATGGACAACAAATGGAATCCACCATTTTTTCTGTTTATCGCCGGACGCCAGAAAGTTACAAGCAGAGCGTATTGCAATAATACAGTTCGCACCCCGCCGCCGCGCCGCATACTGGTCAAACATACTTTATCCGGAGCGGGAACGCTGTACGCCAACGGCGTCCGTCATGTTTTACAGCCGGACTCAATTTTCGTAATCGAGCGGCCGGGTCCCTATAAATATTGCTACGAGGGCAACGGCGAAGCCTGGAATTTCGAATACTTCAGCATCGTTATAAAATGCGCTGAAACAATTCTTCCGCAAACCATGTCCGATAATCCTGTAATGGATATCAGCGGACATCCGGAATTGAGATCACAGATCAAAGAATTGATAGAAATCCGTTTATGTCCTGAATATCAACCGGAAATAAAGTATTCCCTCTTGTGCTACGCGTTTCTAATGACCTATATAGCTGCGCGTTTTGAGGACAGAAAACCTTTTCCGCCCGCAGTTTCTGAAATGCTAGCCGTCCTGGATTCCAATGCCCGTTTACCGGTCAGCATAAACAATATATGTCGAAAATTGAAATACACGCCGGAGGCGCTGATACGTTTATTTAAGACTTCCGTGGGAATAAGTCCCGGTCGTTACCATCAAAACCGCCGCCTTACGGAAGTCTGCGGCTTATTGATGAACAGTAAATTGAATATAAAGGAAATAGCACAGGAATGCGGTTTCGAATCACAGAATTATTTAGGAAGAATTTTCAAACAAACCATGGGGCTGCCCCCATCGGAATATCGCAGAAACCCTAATCCGACATTGCTCGAATCCATTGCTAAAGTCCCAACGACTTTTCGCTAGCATTACGCCAGACGGTCAGGCATTTCCTTCATGTGCAAACAGTTTTCTGAAAGCAAGCGGCGTGTATCCCGTTTCTTCCCTGAAAAATTTACTAAAGCGGCTTTGATCATGAAAACCGCAGCGTTCCATTATTTCCACAACCGGACCGGATGTATTCATCAACAATTTTTCGGCTTCTTTCAGGCGGCGTTTTTTTAAATATTCACGAAAATTAACTCCGGTTTCCTGCTTGAAAAGATAAATGAAACGCGATTTACTCAAACAGCTCGTTTGGGCTAGAGATTCTATTTTAAGCGGCTCACAAAACTTATTATCAATCATATGGACAGCGGCAACAATTCTTTCATCTCTGATCCGACGCGCCAGATCAGCCAAATCAAGCGTTATCCGCCGTTCCCGCAAAATTTCAGCCAGGTCGGCAAGCAGAGACATCAACCTTTTTAATTTCTTTGCAGTAAGCAGGGGAAGTTTCCGGAATTCTTTTTTTAAACCCGGTATATGACAACGCTCCCGGCCTGTCCGAAATATCCCCAAAATGAGAACCTCCCCGCAATGCCCGTTTTTAAAAAACGGCACAACCAGTTCCGAAACGCCCGCATGGCAACGATGTACAAAAATTCCACCGACACGTTCCGCTTTTTCAACAAGCAGTTGATTGTCGTTCCTGATGCAGGCATGTAAACGTTCAGGTTCCGCCTTTACCCGCATGCAAAATGAATTCAGATGAAGAGTATGCTCTTCATCAAAACCACAACTGTCCCCCTGGGACCCGACCTGTTTCCAAATAAAAAACAGACCATATGACTCCGCCAGGTGTTCAAGGACTTTTTTGATTTTTTCCATATGCCGAATCCTGAGTTTATTGAGTTCTTTAAAACCCCGTCCTTTGGGCTGGGTCATAGTTTTTCAGTTTTACCATTTCCATAAATTGTTCTGCAAAATTTAGTCCCGCACGGCTAGGGACAGCCGTGGCTACACTAAAACAGATGTAGCCGCCCCTGTCTCCAGAGGCGTAAGGAACGTTGCATGAAAGTCAAACTCTGAAATTCCATTAACGTCTCCTACTCTCTATGGGAGCTTTTTCAATGCCGGGTTCTTTGAGCCCGGTTTTTAATATGCCTTTTATATTAAAAATAGCATATAACGCATAAATATCAATAGTTTTCGCATAGAAATGGTTTATAATTCCGCTTATTATAATTAAGTAGGTGGAAATCCACTGAAATTGATAAAAAAGGTAAAGTGAGGTAAAGATATGCCGGATCAAATTGAACAGGATAAAGTAGAATTCAGAAAAGAAGCTGATATTTGCGTTATAGGCGGCAGCTGCACAGGAGTGTTTGCGGCCGTAAGGGCGGCAAGGCTTGGCGCCAAAGTAATTATTGTGGAAAAACAGAACCGTTTCGGAGGAGTTGCCGTATCCGGCCTGGTCGGCATGTGGCATTCGCTTTTTGACATCAATGAGGACCGGCAAATTATCGGCGGAATGACGTTTGAAATGCTGGAGCGCATGGCTTTAAAAAAGGCTGTAGGATGCGATTTCAAAAAAGCCGGCGGAGGACAAAACGGAATCCGGTTCAACCCGGAAGAACTTTGTCTGGAGCTGGACAAATTGATTTTAGAAAACCATGTAGTTCCTTATCTGGATACACTTTTTACCCGTCCCGTACTGAACGGGACCGGTAATATCAATTACATTTTCGTCGAAAATCGCAGCGGTCGCGGAATAATTAAAGCAAAAGTTTTTATTGACGCGTCAGGTGATGGCGCATTGTGCATGCGTGCCGGATTTCCAATGCGCATACCTGAACATCCGCAACCGCCAACAGCATGTCTGCGGATAATGAATTGGAATAAACTCGGTAATATTAATTTAAGGGAACTGATTGAAAACAATCGTTCCAAATATCCCGGCCTGCCCTGCGGTTATCATTGGGGGATGACGGTGCCGGGCAGTGATATGTATTTGCTCTTCGGCACCCGGGTGCTCAACTCCAGATTGCTTGACGGCGAAGGCTTCACGGCCGCTGAAATGGAATCCAGAAGCCAGGCCGACGCTATTATGTGTCTGCTGCGGGATATTTTCCCAAAAACTGAATTATCACTGCAAGGGCTCCCAGCTTATCTCGGTATCCGGGAAACCGCACACATCAATTCGCTTTATATGCTTCCGGGAGATGAAATGATAAGCGGAAAACATTATGAAGACGCCATCGCAAACGGAACTTATCCAATTGATATCCATGACGATTCCAGTGACCAGATATTTTTCCGACGGCTGGACGGCGCGAAACACACTTGCCGCAATAATGTCAGGCATGAAGAAAAATGTTTACCCGCCGACACAAAGCCGCCGACTTTTTATCAGATACCGCTCCGCTCCCTTATCCCCGGAAATTCCGTGAATGTTTTAAGCGCCGGACGCATGATCGACGCGGACCGCTATGCTTTCGGTGCAGTACGGGTAATGGTGAATTTAAATCAATGCGGTGAAGCCGCCGGATGCTCCGCTGTCCAAATGCTTGAAAGCGGATGCCTTCCTGATACCCTCGACAGCGCCGCGGTACGCCGGTCCCTGGCTTCAGGAGGCTCTATTATCTTATAGGACAATAAAACCTGATAGTTTGCAATTCTTTTTCAGGAAGCAGGAGGGAGTCATTCCGGATAATTACTCGCCGTAAATCGCCAGGAAATCGGCAAAAACATTATGAACCGGCTTCTGACCTTTAAACTGCTCAATCAGAGCGGAAAAATCTTTATTGTGCTCGTTCCCGTAGTTTGTGATAAACCCGAAAAATTCAGGAAACAGGATATTCGCGTAAAAGTTTTCCAAGCCCTGCCGAAGCCGTTCTTCATCATGGATAATTTCCGAATTTTCCCGGAGGTGCCTGAACATTTTTTCCCGTTCGTCTGGGTGAGCGGGACGTATGTCCAAAGGATTGAGTTCTATTTCAAACGGGCGCAGTTCAAGGACGCTTATTTCGGTTCCCTTGAAGCTTACCGCCGGAACAAACGAGCGGCGCGTCCAGGGATAGGGTTTAAAATGCGGCTGGTCAAATAAAAAATTTCCCAAACTGTAAAAAATCAGTGAATTGTTGATGCGCTCAATACCCTGCGGCACATGCGAATGGTGTCCGATTACCAGTTTTACCCCCAGCCTGGCGAGTTTACGGCAAAGTTCAAGGAACTGCAAGCGCGGGAAATCCATGAATTCATAACCTTCGTGTATGATTACTACCGGCACGTCACATTCCGAGACCAGTTTTTCAGCAGCGGCAAGCGCCTTAGAGGCAAGCAGTTCGTTAGCTCCGGAAATATTCTCGCCGGCCGTCTGGTTTTCTTTCTGGGCAAACCCCAGAATGCCAATTTTTACTCCTTTGCAGTCAAGAAATAAAGGAGTTTCCGACTCGGCTTGAGAAAGCCCGCCGCCGACATAAGGAATTTTTTCCGCTTTGAAAAGTTCAAATGTTTTTTTCAGCTCTTCCGCGCCCGCATCCCGGACATGGTTATTGGCAAATGAATAAGCGGTAAACGGCGCCGCCCGGTGCAGTTGCAGGAATAATTCACGGTCACCGCGCACCCCCCTGCCCTTGAGGTTGCCGGAAGAAGTCAAGCCGACTTCAAGATTGACAACCGAAATATCGGCTTTTATCAATTCCCTGATATGTGACGCCAGACACTCGATGCCCTTCCGGGCGACAGTCTCCGCAACCGGCGGAATAACCCCGTAATCCCCGGTTGCCGTAAAAGTCCATTCAGCCCCAATGCCGGAATTTGCAAATTCCAGCCTGCCGTTATCAAAAATTTTTGCAATTTCCATGTTTTACCTAATGCGAAGTAAAGACGCTAGTCGGGAAACGCCAGGAACGGTCATCTATCGACTGGTCTCCCCATTTATTGCCGAAAACCCGGCAGGTTTCATGCATTAATTCCCAAAGATTGTCGCCTTCCATGTCCTTTTCCAGTTCTTTCTTTTCCGGATCACGGTCGGAAACATTGAGTTTGTACGGTCCTTCAAGCTTGAAAGGACGAATTTTATTCCGGTTTTCAAGCCCGACCCGGACTTTTTCCGCTATTAATTTGCAGGCTCGTGAAGGAATCAGGCTACACGCGTTCTGCGCACCCAAACCCCGTTTGACTATAGCGGTTTCACATCCTGGGATTTTAGAATTAACCTCTGCGGCGATTTTGTCGTCGCCGGAAACCATTACCAGCGGCACATCTTTTTCTCCTGCGAGGGCGGCAAACATGGTGCATTCGCTCAATCTCATTTCCCGGCCGCTGCATAAAGTTATGTGCCAGCAGGAATGCGGACAAACAGCCTCTACAGTCCCGGCCATGGCATGCATCCCGATCCCGATCGCGGCATCAAAAGTTTCGTCCAGGAGCGGAAGCCATGACGGGAAATAACCGCTTCGGCCATGGATTATCCGGCAACGCGGATCAAGCTGTTCGAAAAGAATACTGTAAGCGTATCCGTGATTGTCATTTATATAAACTTCATCAGCGCCGCAGTCAAAACATGTCCTGACCGCCGCATTAACCTCATTGGTCAAAAGCTGGTTCATCCTCTGGACATGATGATAATTAAACAAAGAATCGTTCATGGTCCCGTAAAAAACCCAGCCTGCCGCACCTTCTATATCGGTATTTATATAAACCTTCATACTCAAGTCCTGAAAAAATTGTTCTTTTATTGTCAAACAACCTTAAAATAACTTTGCCGCCTCAGATTGCAAGCCGAATGGCATAGGCAAATAAAGAAAAAATATAAACTCAGTCCCCGTTAAGAATAATCTGATTGCGGCACATTACAGCAGCTGCTGCTGCTGCGGCGTATTCATTGAGAGTGGAAATTTCCAGAGATAAATTCTCCACAGCGCCCGGAAAACAGTGCGTACCCAGGATGCGCCTGATGGTATCAGTCAGAATGTTCCCCAGCTTCGTCAATTCGCCGCTGAGAACGATAGTAGAGGGATTGAGCAGGGCGATTACCGTAGCAAGTCCCAGACTTATATTTTCGCAAACCTCATTAGCAAGCGTCATTGCCGCCCGATCGTGTTCGGCCGCCCTGACAAAAGCCGCGAGTGAAAAGTTTTTCAGGTTCAACTCCGTATCCACGCCGTTAGTTATCAGTTCATTTATCTTTCGTTTTATCCCGAATTCCCCGGCAACAGCTTCCAGGCAGCCTCGGTTGCCACATTGACACAGAGGGCCATTCGGACTGATCACGATATGCCCGATCTCCATCCCGCGATAATTGTCGCCAATAAACAATTCACCGTCCTTGATAAAACCGCCGCCGATACCGGCGTCCAAGCTCATTTGAAAAAGGCTCTTAGGAGACTGCGGACAACGGCTGTAATATTCAGCAAAGGTTCGCGCCATGGTTTCAGGAATCACCAGGCTTTCGCTGCAAGCAGTCATCTGTCGCAGGATACGGCCGGTTTCAACATTTTCCCAGCCGGGAAGATTCACCGCCCGCAGAGATACTTTGTTTTCAATATCAACCAGTCCGGGATCGGCAAAACCTATTCCGCGCAACTTATTCCAATCATCGCCGCTCTGCGTTTTAAGCTGCAAAAGCAATTGATCTACAGCCAAAGTCAACGCGCACAGATTGGAATTGTCTCCAAACGATAAAACCGCTTTATTTACAACTTTGCCGCCACCGTCAATTATAACCCCGGTAAGCCGGTGGGCCTGTAACTCAAGCCCGGCAAAACGTCCGCAATCAGGATCAAGTCTGAGCAAGGGGGATTTTCGGCCGGTTTTTTCACCTTTCCGATCAGGCTCGCAAACCAGACCGGCATTTTTAAGTTCATCCACAGCGGCGAAAACCGTCGCAGCCCGGATTCTCCGGGATTTTATAAATTCCAGTCGCGTTAACTGACTTTTAAAACATAGTTCTTTTAAAAGCTCTGACTTTATATATTTTTTTCTTGACATACTATTGTTTTTAGTGCTTTTAATTCATTATCGCACTAAAACTATATATCAAATCATTAGAAAAGCAATATTTTTTACAAAAGAGTATTGAAAAACGTATAATGAAAAAGTAAAATCGGTTTTAACGCTCAATATGTTTACAGCTTAGGTCTCGTCTGAATATCTACGCAGCCGGGATGGTTTTATAATATATGTTCAAGGAATTTTCTT
>JBAYCO010000163.1:0-8168 GCA_041668685.1 Victivallaceae bacterium
TCGCCGTTATACACCGCCGGCGACGGGTTGTAGATCTGCGCCAGTCCCGGATAGTCCTTAACGTGCATTATCGGGTTTTCGGGGTGTCTTTTCAAAATTCCGGTTGCGTCTTTCATGGGTTTCCTTTTATTCTTTTTTATTTTAAAAATAGCCTGACCGCGCCTTCTTTGTGGCTGACAGTCACAGTCATAGTTTTATTTTTTTCATTCCAGCCTGAATTAACCAGGGCGGACTCAGGGACTACTTTTAACTCCGGCTTTTTCGAGCATTCAAATTCTATAGTAGTTTTTCTTTCTTTCCTGTTATTCTCATGTATAAATATTTGATGATTGGCAAGTTCCTTGATTACAAGATACTGATGAACGCCAATGATTCCACGAATACTTTTAATATTAGCATTTTCTGTCCTGATATTATAATTCTCGAATTTGTCCGCATTTTCGTTGGTATTCATTATTGCTGTGACCAATCCGACCCGGGCAACAAAAGCATCCCCCGTGTTGACGGGAGGATAATATTTATCAAAGTATTTCTTTATTTCTTCCGAGTTTTTGAAGTCCTTTGAATAAACCGCTTTAATCCCGCTCGGCAAACTCGGCACGTCTTCTTCGAATATTATAGGAACATAATAGTATCTGCAGGTATTGGGAATAAGCTCACACCAATAATGTTTCCCGTAAGCTACATCCATTATTTTCTGGAGCGAACCGGACTCAGTACATATGTCTCCAACGACTCTTGATTTAGGTACGTCTTTATCAGTTATGACATAAGCGAGTTTTACTTTTTTCTCAATATCTTCTCTTTTCGGTATCAGTTTGTATTTGACAATATCCTCTAACAAAGGCTTCACCACTCTTGTCCAAGTTGTTGTCGGGGAACCGTCGGAATGCCAGAAACTGACGTTTTCGCCAAACTTTGCTTTACAAAGTTCAAACGGATAAACGGTTGCTCCCGAAATCATTCCAGTTATTATAAAAAGCCCCCATAAATTTTCCGGATGCGCGTTGAGAATAGCATAGCCGCGCCGACAGTTTTTCCATTTTTCAGAATTCGCATGACGCCATGGAGGATCATTTAGCTTATCGTATCCGGATTCATTAAAATACCATGGTTCAGGTTGAATTCCCCATACTGAATTCTTATGGGAAAGCCACCAGCCGAATACGCTGCTGTGACCATCACAACTGTAAAATACGCCTTTGGCTACAGGAATTGCATATTTTTCATACAGCGTCTGGTTTTTACGCCATTCCTTGTCAAGATTAAGAATAACAGTAGGTCCGAAATCATCATGGATTGCATTTCTGCCATACTTTGCGGCAAGTTTATTAAGCTTCATATTATAATCCGCGACTTCAGGATTCCATACCGACTGTTCACAAGCAAGGCTTCCAAGACAATTCTTATAATTCCGGTACATATATTCCTGCAGAGAAAGGGGAATGCAGGCAAGTTTCCCGCGTTTGAATTTAAACATTAATCTGTTCATAAAACAAAAAGGTAAGCTTTTTATCTCAGGAGAATTAACCAAAGCAAACCAATCACCACTACCGAAATAAAACGAACTGTACTTTCTAAGCAGTTCCGGCATGTCCTCTAATATTTTTTTCTCCGTTTTTAGGAAAATTTGCGGGGAAATATGTCGATAAAATATAAACTGCGGAGAGCTTGGGGAAATGACTCTGATTTTCGGTTTTTCCTTAAAATCAGTATCTATTTCAAAAAATGAAAGTTCAGACCATTTACCATATTGCCCGTATTCATTTATTCCGCGAATTCTCCAATAATATTTCCCGGCGGACAGTTTTTCCCCGGGAATAAAATAAACCCGGTCCGCCCCGGTATCATCAATTGTAAAAAGCAGGGGCTTGGAAAATTTTTTCGTTTTGTCAACTTGCAATTCATACCGGATAGCATTTTCAGCATTAGTCCAACAGAAATCCAGGGCAAAATCGCTGACTATGCTTTCAGCAACGGGCAAAAGCGCCTTCGGCGCCGAAGGCATAATATTTTCGGGACAGTATTGAACAATTCTTAAATTATCGATAACAGCTGAACCTTTTCCCGATAGAAAGAAAGTAATCTTCCGTTTTGCCGCCTGTTCGGGACGATATATTATTTTTTTGTGTCGCACTTTTCCGGTAACATCTCCAGAAATTGTATATCTTCCAACCTGAACATGTTTAAAATTTCTTCCGAAATCACCATCCCGTACCGGATCGGCGTTGATATTGCGATAATAAGAAATCATGTTTTTATACGGTGGTTCCGGCACACATTTAACATATAGGTCGGTACCGGGTTCCAGTATTTTATAGTCGAATTCGATCTGACAGGTCCTTTTACCGGTTAAAGTTTCGCTTTGGATGAACGCTTTGGCAACGGTATCTTTACTGTTCTCGATTTTTAGTGATTTTCTGCCTTGAATTACTTCCGTTTGGTTACTGGTTATTGCCGCTGGAAGCAGAAGTTTCCAAGGAGAGAAAACAGAATTTTCAAAACCAACTTCGGATGTTACAGTATTAAGCGCTTCTATCTTGAGATTATTAAACAGCATCTTCTGCTCTTTATCGCTGCCGTAATTGCAAAGTAAGACAAGTTGTCCCCAAGCTCCTTTTCTGAACTTACTTCCTTTACGCGGCCGGCTTTGCCATTTCGTCCATTTTACAGGTACCTTTCCCCATTTTTCATAAAGGTATTTTGCGCAATGGTAATGTTCACGGACTTTTGTTCCGACCGGATAAGTCTTGCCTATGGGGCGGCTTAAAGTTACATTATATACACCGTCTCCGTGTTCAATATTCTTAATTGTACCGCCGGTACGATTGAAATTAGGCAGGTCACTTTCATCTTCTTTCGCATTAAACGCCATGATAAATTTCCCGCCCTTCTTCCATTTCGAACCATCCGCAATTTTTATCACGGTATCGCCGGGTTGGCAGGAAGCGGCAAGTCTGGTTAAGGTTCCTGCAATCCCGCTTACCGTGCTGCTTGTTATGAATGCGCCTTCCTTTGTAAACGGGGCAATGCCAAGGTAGGCATATGACGGTTTGTCGTTAAGCGCTTTCACCCGGACAGAGGTAACATAATATTTCTCCGGATCTATTTTAAACTTTTGCGGAGATATAATAGTTGCCTTTTTATTTACCAGGAACGCTTTCCCTCCATTTCTTCCCATATCAACAATTCTAATATTATCAGATAATGTGATTTTCGTATTCTCAGTACTTTCTTCGATAATGGCGCTTCCGGCAATAAGGGTACTGGTGGGAAGGAGCAAGCTAAACATTAAAATTATTTTTTTCAAAATAAAATTGTGAAAATTCACTGCTGTAAAGTTATTTGCTTTTAGAATTTCATTCATAATGACCTCTCTTAAATTTTTTGCGATTACATAAATAACCCGAATTATTTATAAACTTATTGCAAACTGCTGCAATTTGCTTAAAGTTAAAGTGATTGTACTTATCCTCGGCGTAACGCGGTCATGCCTTTAGCATATATATCAACAACAGGCGTTTTGAGGAAGTAACTTCAATTTTGGAACACCCAGTCATGGTCATAAGCTTTTTTGCAATCCACAACATTTTGTGAGTTGACGTGATTATCTACAAACAGAACGTTCATAGTTTGTTGATGGGGAAACAGCCATGACCAGTTTCCTAAACCAGCATTTCCGCTTCCTTCTCCAATTAAGCACGTTTTTGAAGGATTGGGAATAGTATTCAGTTTTTTCCACTTTACGAATAGCGGATACGCCATAGCATAAGAAATAGATGATCCGGCTGTTGTGCAAGGACATTTGAAAATTTCAACTTTAATATTAGTAGTATCAGCAAGAAGACTACGAAAGGTACCATATGGATAATAAGATGGTATCCAGCCATCATAATCAGAAGCATAATTGTAAAAGCTTATACCTATTTGTTTCTGTTGACTTACGCATTTTATACTTTTTGCTCTTTCCTTGGCTTTATTAAGCGCCGGAAGTAGCATTGATGCCAAAACAGCGATGATCGCGATCACGACGAGGAGTTCGATGAGTGTGAAAATTTCATTTCCACTGAACCTTTTTTGTTTTGCGTGTAACATTTTACACCTCCTTTAGTTAGTTGTTGGTAGAATATTTGCAACAGATTCGCGGATAACGAGTTCAACCGGAATACGCTCCATAGCGCACCGGTTTGATTTCCGGTCAATTTTAGCCATTAAATGCTTCATGCTGACTTCCGCTAATTTTGCTTTATCGAAACGAACCGTCGTCAACGGCGGAGACGCATGGGAAACAGATTCGATATCGTCAAACCCTGTCACACTGACGTCTCCGGGAACGCTGAGGCCGGCATCAGTGATTTTTTTCATGGCGCCAATGGCCATGATATCATTGGATGCAAATACCGCGGTCGGCGGGTTTTTCAACGCCAACAGCGTTTCCATCGCTCGATAGCCGTTTTCAACCAGGCCACCGCCTTTGACGACAAGCTCATCACGAGCCTCAATGCCGTTATCCGCCAGCGCTTTTTTGTAACCGTCAATACGTTCCCTGAAACTGGCAACCGTCAAAGACCCATAAATCATTCCTATGCGCCGGTGACCGTTTTTTATCAGATAGCCGACATTTTCATGAGCGCCGGCAAAATTATCGCCGAGAACACAGTCTACCCCATCCAAAATCATGCCGTCCATGATAACTGTAGGGATCTGGTCGCTAAAAAATTTTATCAGTTCCGGTTTCACATCGCCCATAATTATCAGGCCGTCAATTTTACGGATCAACTTTACCAGGTTTTCTTTTTCCGCATTTTTTTCGCCTTCCGACAGAAAAAGTACCGAATACCCGAATTTCGCACAGATGTTTTTCGTGTAGATAAGCCGCTGAACGGAATTTACCCCGCCCTGAAGCATATCAAGTTTTTCCAAACGCCTGGAAACCATGAAACCGATATTGAAAGTCTTTACTTTATCCGGTACGCCTGAAACAAAAGAGCCCTTGCCATGAAGGCGGTACAGTATTTTCTCATTGACAAGTTCATTAACTACCCGGTTGCTGGTAAGCCGCGAAGTCGAAAGCATTTCCGCCAGTTGCCGTTCGGAATAAAACTTGTCTCCGGGTGCAAAATCCCTTTTAATGGCTTTTTTCAGGTTTTCCTTCAACTGATAATACAAAGGCAGCGGAATATTTCTGTTTATTTCGGCCAATTCATTCATGTTTTCTATTTCCCGATACTGGTTATGGTGGCATAGCCACTTATTTCAGTATAATATCACTGTTAAAACTTGTCAACAATCAGCGAATTTTATTTTTCTTTCTGAACGGAACAGGACTTGATTTCAGGCAACCTGAATATATTGTCTATAATTTAGGTTCTATTTTAACAAATTTCAGCTACATTTTTCTAAAAACGGTATTATATTGATATTAATGTTAAAAATAAGGCAGGTGATCCAGATTGAAACCGGTTACTACCATATCGCTTGAAGAAGTAGAGTTGTTTGACAGCGTGGATTTCCGCATCCAGAACAGCACTTTTTATCCCAGGGAACGCTTTTGGGAGCATCGCCATGATTACTATGAATTTTTTCTGCTGTTCGAAGGAACTCTGGCTCAGAACAGAAACGGCAGAAATGAAGAACTCCGGCCGCGTTCATTGTGTTTCCTTAATCCGGAGGATACGCATGCCCTGCGTAATCTTTCAGCATCAGTATCGGTAAATCTGGTAAACTTCGTATTCAAACGTGAACTTTATGAGCAGGTCGCTTCTTCAACGCTCACCAGCCTCAACTTCAATCCGCGCGACGGCGCTACTCTTGTGCCCGGAATTGCCCAAGCGGAATGGAGTATTGTAAATGCGAAAACCCAAATGCTGCTTGAAAACGCTACTGCAATGTCTTACAAACAACAGTTGGCTTTGTTTAAATCATTGCTTGTCGATGTTCTGCTGCTTTTAGACCGCCATGATTCCGCAGGCCCAGCGGATATGCCGGAATGGCTCGAAAACGCCTGTGTTCAAATGCGCAGAAAAGAAAATTACCGTTGCGGAATCTCACGTTTCGTAGAGCTTGCCGGGAGAACCCAGGAACACCTGACGCGTTGCATGCGTCAATATCTGGATACGACCCCGCAGAAATATGTTTTATCTCTACGGCTGGACGAAGCCGCACAGTTACTCCGCAATTCCAGAAAACCGATTTTTGAACTCATGAATGAAGTCGGTTTCAACAACGAGTCATATTTCCGGCGCTGCTTTACGAAAAAATTCGGCTGTTCTCCCAAACGTTATTCGATAAACAGCCGGCGAATGTTTAATCCGTCCACAAGATATTGAAAGGACAGAAGCATTCAGCGGCATATCCGGTTGACTGTCGGTGTTTTTGGGTTTATATTTCCGTAAAATAAAATTGAAACTCATATCAATGAGCGATCAGTCATAGATAATGGCGCTGACAGATCTTGAGATTGATTTTGGTTATAAGCCGCAGGGAGATACAGAGTATCGCACGAGGATTTATGGCAAAAACCGGCTCAAAAGAACCAGCGAAATGTCTATGAATGAGAACGAATTGGTATCAAACGGTATTCTGACATGAAATATGCTTTTTTCCTGATCCAGTCGGAAGACAGAAAAGGCCTGCTGGCCGCTACCTCCGGGTTCTTCTACGAGCGCGGCTTCAATATTCTGCGCTGCCAGCAATATACCGATCTCTATGAAAATAAATATTACATGCGGATAAAGCTGGATCTGGCCGATATCAACGTCACTCGCGCCGAACTCGAAAAAAGTTTCGGGCAACTGGCGGATGAACTCCTGCTGAAATGGACTATACAATATTCCGACCGCATTCCACGGGTCGCGATAATGGTTTCCCAAACCTCACACTGTCTTTACGACCTGCTGGTGCAGCACCAGGAAAATGAACTGCCCTGCAAAATCCCGCTGGTCATAAGCAATCATCCCGACCTTGAACATGTCTGCGATAAATTCCGGATTCCATATTACTGCTTCCCAATAGAAAAAAACACCAAAGCCGAACAGGAAGCCAAAGTACTGGATATGCTCCACAAAAACCATATCGATCTGGTTGTGCTTGCGCGCTACATGCAAATACTTTCCGATGATTTCATAGGAAATTTCAAAGGCGGAATTATCAACATTCACCATGCCTTCCTGCCCGCTTTCAAGGGAGGATCTCCCTATAAGCGCGCCTGGGAACGCGGCGTCAAGATAATCGGGGCAACCGCCCACTACGCCACCGGCGAACTGGACGAGGGACCAATCATTGAGCAGGATGTCGAACGCATCACCCATGAACTTGCCCCCGAAGAGCTGAAGCGCATCGGCAAAGATATTGAACGCCGGGTATTGACCCGCGCGGTAAAGGCGCATCTGGAAAACTGTATTATAGTTTCAGGAAAAAGAACAATAGTATTTCCCAATTAAGCGGTAAAAACACGGACTACAGGAAAAATATCTTAGACCTTATTCCGGACCGGCTTCAAAGTCCAGCAAAGTAACACTTTTGCCCAGATTGAAAGTGGTTTGTTTCAGGATTTCGGCGGATAGTTCGGGCAGCACTTTTATCGGGAATTTGGCGTCAATTATCACTTCCAAAGAACCGTCATCTATTCTTTCCCATTCGACCCTGATACTGCCGTAGACCGTCGGCAGCAGGAGCTTCGCCCATTTTACGAAATCAATCGCCGGATTAAAATAAATAGTCGTATATCCGGGCTCCGCAACCCTTACCCCGGCGACTTCCCGCAAAAGAAATATATTGGGCGAAATCGTATTGCCGCGGAAAAAATCCGTAGTCGCAACTTCTTTCGCGTCCGGCCGGACAAGCCAGGCCGAACTTTTCCTGTCAATGCGGCGCATCCAGTAATCTTTCAGGTATTCCAGCATCCACTGCGTCTGCCCCAATGCGAACATGGTTTCCGCAAATAGAAAGTTGAAATACGGCAGATCGCTTTGTTCCGGACTCTTCGCGAAGGGCAGGTCCAGATTGAAAGTGGTTTGTTTCAGGATTTCGGCGGATAGTTCGGGCAGCACTTTTATCGGGAATTTGGCGTCAATTATCACTTCCAGAGAGCCGTCGTCCATTTTTTCCCATTCAACCCTGATACTGCCGTAGACGGTCGGCAGCAGGAGGTTCGCCCCTTCCACGAA
>JBAYCO010000164.1:0-8107 GCA_041668685.1 Victivallaceae bacterium
CAACGCCATCCCGGTAAGTTCCGAAAACATCGGAGCAACATCGAGAAGTTCTTCCCGGTTAATGCCTTCTCCGAGCGAAACTATCTGGAAAGAGTTAAGGTATTCAACCGGAATTCTCAATTTTTCGTTAAAGAAACGGGGCGTATACGCCATCAGAGAACTACCGCCGCCGAGAAACAGGCGGGTGGGACGGTTGCCCTTGTATTGAGAACGCCAGACATTTATGGAACGGTTTATTTCCCCATGTAACCGGGTCATGACGTTACGGGCAATTTTTGAGATAACCGCAGCCACTTCTGATTCAGGTTCTTCATAAGCGCCGCCGAGAGCGACAAAACCGTGACGGCATTTCAATTCTTCCGCATCAGCCAAAGATATATCGAATTCCTTGCTGATCTGCTGTGTTATAGATGCTCCGGCGATTGGAATCGTACGGGTAAAAATTCGTCCTTTATCGGCAAAAAGCAAACTCGAACAGCGACCGCCGATATTCAATAGAAGCTCACAATTCCCATCGTCCGGCAAATTCGCTTTTGCCGCGTTGAAAAAAGCGATAGGCGCGGTCTCTATGGAAATTATTTCCTTGTCGGAATCCTGTATGATTTCCGAAAGTTCAGTAACAAAATCATCTTTAACCGCGACAAACAGAGCCTCCATTTCTTCCGTTGTCGAAGGCGCCTCCACGGCTTCGACTTCAACGCTCTTTTCTTTTTCATCTTTATGGAGGATCAACTGATAATCCCAAACCACCTCCTCCATCGCATAAGGAACGGTCTGCTTGGCTTCATATTCGATAATCTGTTCAATATGCTGAACGTCACCGCCGCCCAGGGGAGGCAGCTTGCTCAAGCGGGAAAACGCGGACTGTCCGGAAATAGCCACCCTGACTTTTCTAGCCAGGAATTCATTTTCATCAAGGAGTTTGCGGTAGGCATGCGTAAATTGTTCGGCAAGTTCCCGGTCTCTATATTCTTCTTCATATTCAAGAAAGGCAAATTTTTCAAGTCTCATCCCGCCTTCAGGCGGATACACGAACTCAGCCATTTTCAGGCAGTCACTACCAATGTCAATCGTTAAAACTCTATTCTCTTTTGCCATAAATGATAATTCTCAAATTTTTACTTCTGCGGATCGGGTTTTATCAAATCAAAAAGCTCATAATTAATGACTCCCCAAGGAGTCTTGGTTCTCGGCAAAACAATATCCTCAACCGTTAAAACCCCGGAAGATACGGCACCGCCGATTTTATTGAAATAATCCCTGACGCGACTGCTGGACGAACTATGGATGCGCGCAAGGATTCTACGGTTTTTGTCATAAAAAGTAACCCTGGCCATCATTTTGGAGGTTTCTATCTTAATTCCTTTACGAGCGAAGCGGGCAATAACCTGCGGCGGCACGCAACCTAAAGCCTGATGTTTTTTGCCGTCCATCGGAATCGACCAGAAAACAGTTTTCCCTTTCAACAGCGCAGTCACGTTTTTCGACTTGTAGGAAGCCGGAATAACCAGTTCCGTTTCCATAGTAATGTCGTCAAACCATGAGTTTTTACCGCCGCTCTTGTTGCTTGGAGGGGTGTAAGATACCTCAACCAACAGCCAACCGGCGGAACCGGCCTTGTTTACCGCGCTTTTATTAAAAAGGTAAAATTGAGGGCTGGGACTGTATTTCAACTTAATGGAACCATTTTTAAACAATGCGCCAGATTGACCGAAGCCCACAAAAGCAGTAATAGATAATAATACCACAAAAACGGCTTTCATATTGCCCCCTTTTTATATTTAAAATATCTGTTCCACGGTTAAATTATTTCTTAACAACTGCGGTTTTCGTTTTCACCGCTTTATCCGCATTTTTCAGATCCTTACCGGCTTCAACTTTCACGGCGGGTTGAACAGTTTTTTTCGCAACCACCGTTTTTTTCAGATTCCCGACAGAATCCGCATTAATTTCAGCCACGCTGCGACTCCGGCTGCGATGACTCACAATAACCGCCAGCAATAAGGTCAAGATAAAAAAACTTGTAGTTAAAATCACAGTCAATTTAGTAAGATGGCTCCCGGCATGAGCGCCGAAAACAGATTCACCCACCCCGCCGAAAGAACCGCCGAAACCGCCTCCTTTCGACTGCTGGATGAGAACCAGCCCGATAAGCAGCAAGGCGACTATTATTACCAGCGTATATAAAACAACAGTAACAACACCCATTACATTCCAATCCTTTTTTAGTTTTATCCAAACACAATAGCAGTATCTTATCAGAAGTCAAACCTTAAAATCATAAGGTTTGATATTATTTTTATTTTATTTTTGTTTGACATTGGTTTTATTTTTACTGCCATGTTTGCGGAGCAAAAACCGACTCCGGACACATAACTCAGGCAATAGCGTTTTTAATCAGTGCGGCAAAGGATTCCGCTTCCAGGGCCGCTCCGCCGATAAGGCCGCCGTCAATATTCTTCTGAGCGACCAGTTGGCCGGAATTAGCGGCTTTCATGCTGCCGCCATACTGGATAACAACATCTTCCGCAACTTCATCAAACAAGCTTTTGAGAGTACAGCGGATATAACGGTGGGTTTCCTCCGCCATTTCCGGGGTAGCTGTTTTTCCCGTCCCGATGGCCCATACCGGTTCATAAGCGATAACTATCCCGGCCATATCCCCGGAACCTACACCAGCCAAGCCGCCTTCAAGTTGCGTGAGGAGAACTTTTTCAGTCATTCCCTGTTCACGCTCTTCAAGCGTTTCGCCGATACAGACAATCGGCTTCAAACCGGCCGCCAAAGCGGCTTTGAGGCGCTGGTTAACGGTGGCGTCCGTCTCGCCGAAATACTGGCGGCGTTCGCTGTGGCCGATAATTACATATTCAGCGCCGGCTTCTTTAAGCATGGCGGCGGAAATTTCTCCGGTAAACGCGCCGGATTCGGCCCAATGCACATTCTGGGCGCCGACCTTAATATTCGATCCGGCCGCGGCTTCGATGACGGTATTTAAAGCAGTAAACGGCGGACACACAACTATTTCAGCGGCGCTGACGTCCGTAACCAGTCCTTTCAGTTCTTCCACGAGCGCTTTGGCTTCCGCCATGGTTTTGTTCATTTTCCAATTACCGGCAATAATTATTTTTCTGGCCATAAGTAAGTTCCTTTTTATATTTATCAATGATTATTTTTGAGTTCTTGAGCTGATTTCAAAACTCCGGCGCAAGCATGATTTTTAGTATTTTTGGCGAGAAAATTTTTACTTTTGCGCGAATGAGCATACCCGCAGGGTCTGTGATTGAGCTCAAAATAAAAATTTGCCGTTAAAAATCAAAAATCTGCCGTGAGAGTTTTGAAATTAGCTCTCTTAATATAGATGCTTATAATTGTTTTTCAACAATTTTATTAATGAAATTTACAAGCACTTTTCCGGGCCAATTGCTTAGACAACACCGACAAAAAACGCAGCGGCGGCTTTATGAGCCGCAGCATTTTTTGTATTTTTTGCCGCTGCCGCACGGACAGGGATCATTGCGTCCGACTTTGGGAGCGTTGCGGCGGAAAGTCACCGGAATCGCTTCAGCAGCGTCGTCGTCCGTCAATATCGTACCGGGATCTTCCCCCGTGAATTCGGATTCGTCGAACTGCCCGAATAAGCGATGTATTTCTTCCTGGGGCATATTCTCAAGCATGCTCTCAAAATCTTCAAGAGAAGTAAGCGTAGCGCGGAAAAGATTGCCTACCACCTCATTATAAATACGCCCCATCAGACTTTCAAAGGTCTTAAAGGCTTCGTTCTTATATTCTATCAGCGGGTCTTTCTGGGCAATGGCGCGCAGATAAATGCTCGAACGCAGATGATCCATCGTGTAAAGATGTTCCTGCCAAAGACGGTCTATAGCTTCGAGCACCGTATGCCTGGCCAGCCACGCGATTTGGTCTTCAGCCATATCCGCGTGTTTTCTGAGGTACGCCTTTTCAATCCGGTCGGAAATATGCTCGATCAGGGCATCCCGGTCGGAAATTTCATCGTCCTTGAAAAAACGGCCCAGTTCGTCCTGCGTAAAACCTATCGGGAAATTGAAATTGAGCCAGCTTAAAAGCAATTCCCAATTAAATAACTTGCTGCGCCCGCGTTCCGCTTTTTCAGGCGGAATAGAAGCGACATTCAGCTTTTCACCGATAGAGCCTTCAACTATTTCAAACAGTGCTTCCATGGGATCTTCGGCAACCAGCGCTTCTTTGCGGATGCCGTATATTATTTCGCGCTGCTTATTCATGACATCGTCAAATTCCAGAGTCCGTTTACGAATGGAAAAATGATGCTGTTCAATGCGGCGCTGAGCGGTTTCAATAGATTTATTGAGCCACGGATGCTGGATCTGTTCGCCTTCCTCAATACCGAAACGTTCAAATATCTTGATAATCCGGTCGGAGCCGAAAAGCCGCATCAGGTTGTCCTCAAGGGAAACATAGAATTTCGACGACCCCGGATCCCCCTGGCGGGCGCAACGCCCGCGTAACTGGCGGTCGATACGCCTGGCGTCATGCCGGGAACTGCCGATAACATGCAGACCGCCGAGTTCGGCAACTCCTTCGCCAAGCTTGATATCCGTTCCGCGTCCGGCCATATTCGTCGCAACGGTTACAGCGCCAGGCTGTCCGGCAAAAGCGACTATTTCAGCTTCACGCTGATGGTTTTTAGCATTCAGGACGTTGTGCGGAATATTGGCGCGGCGCAACATGCGGGCAATGATCTCCGAATCATCAACGGAAATAGTTCCGAGCAGAACCGGCTGCCCTTTTTCATGGCGTTCGGCGACTTCCTCAATGATCGCGTTGAATTTTTCCCGCTTGGTCTTGAATACCGAGTCGTTGTCGTCCTTACGGATAACCGGGCGGTTGGTCGGAATGATAATAACATCAATCTTATATGTCTTATGAAATTCAGTAGCTTCAGTTTCGGCGGTACCGGTCATGCCGGCGAGTTTTTCATACATCCTGAAATAGTTCTGGATGGTGATCGTCGCCAGGGTCTGGGTTTCCGGTTCGATCTCCACGTGTTCCTTGGCTTCAAGGGCCTGATGCAGCCCGTCACTGAAACGGCGTCCCGGCATTAAGCGTCCGGTATGCTCGTCAACGATCAGGACCTTGCCGTTCTGGACCACATAAGCAACGTCCTTTTCAAAAAGGCAATAAGCCTTAAGCAACTGCGAAAGGTCATGAAGACGTTCGCTCTTAGCGGAAAATTCCTCATTGAACTTATTCTTAAGTTCGCCTTTTTCCTCTTCGGTCATGTTTTCGACGTTTTCTATTTTGTGGATTTCCTCAAGCAGGTCCGGCATTATAAAAGCATCCGGGTCATTCGGTGAAATCGCGTTGCGCCCCTTTTCCGTCAAGTCGGCGTCATTGGATTTTTCGTCGATAGTGAAATACAGGTCGGACTGCACTTCCTGAAGCATGCCGCGGTTGTTGTCGCTGCGCACCCGCATTTCGACTTTTTCAAGTTCGCGGAGCAGCGAGCCGTCCTCAAGCAGGCGCATAAGCTGTTTATGGGTCGGCATACCGAATTTTATCTGCAAAAGCTTGACAAAAGCGTCGTCTCTTTCCTCGGCGGAAGCGTCTTCGCGTTCCAGTACGCTTTTGGCTTCACGGGCGAGACTTGAACATAATTGATTCTGTTTTGTGTAAAGATTTTCAACCAGCGGCTGGATACTGTCAAACTGGTGCGTGGACGCCGCCGTCGGGCCGGAAATAATCAACGGCGTACGGGCTTCGTCAATCAGAATGCTGTCGATTTCGTCGATGATCGCAAAATAATGATCGCGCTGAACCAAATGTTCCGCTTCACCGGCCATCCCCATATCCCGCAGATAATCAAAACCGAATTCGCTGTTCGTACCGTAGGTTATATCTTTCTGGTAAATAAGTTTGCGTTCATGCGGAGGCTGCATATTCTGCAGGCAGCCGACGGTAAGGCCGAGATACTCGTAAACAGTCCCCATCCACTGGGAGTCGCGCAACGCCAGATAATCGTTGACAGTAACCAACTGGCAGTTCCTGCCGGAAAGCGCGTTCAAATACAACGGCATCGTCGCCACCAGGGTTTTTCCTTCACCTGTCGCCATTTCGGCGATATTACCGCGATGTATGGCAATAGCCCCAAGTATCTGGACGTCGAACGGAATCATATTCCAAACCATTTCCTGACCGCAGACCGTAATTTTCTGTCCCACCAGGCGGCGACAGGCATTTTTGACGACGGCAAAAGCTTCAAGCATGATGTCGTCAAGGGGTTCGCCGTTTTTAAACCGTTCCTTGAATTCCCCGGTCTTGGCCTTTAGCTCCGACTCGCTGAGTTTCTGCAATTCCTCTTCTATCCGGTTGACTTTTTCCACCAGCGGTTTCATTTTGGTCAGATCCCGCTCGGATTTCGTACCGAACACCTTTTTGAGTATGTATCCCAGCATTCCTATATACCTCTTTATAATTTATTTTGAGCCCGGCTGTTCAATTTCAATACCGGCTTTGCACAATGGGCAGTCGGCCGGATCATAAGTTTCAAGTTCGAGTTCAAGCAATGATTTGTGCTCCACATCGAATTTCGCGGTCCCGGAGCTGCGGTCAACGATCACCGCAATCCCGGCGACTTCGCCGCCGTGTTTCCGGACAAGGTCAACCGTCTGCTGAACCCTGCCGCCGCGGGTAACGACATCTTCCGCAACCAGTACCTTTTCGCCGGGAGCAATAGTGAAACCGCGCTTGAGCACGAGTTCATTATCAACCTTATCCGCAAAAATAGCGCGGACGCCAAGCGCACGGGCAATTTCCTGCCCGACGATCAGGCCGCCGACAGCCGGGGATATTACGCACTGAATACCGGCATCCTTGAATTTCAAAGCCAGCTCGGCGCATACTTTCTCCGCGACATCCGGATACTGCAAAAGCAACGCCGCCTGAAAAAAACGGTTGCTGTGAAGTCCGCTGCGAAGTTTAAAATGGCCTTCAAGTAAAGCTTTCGCGTTTTTAAAGGTATCAATTATTTCCTGTTTTGTCATCGAAATATTCCTTGTAATTATGTTGTTTCTACCGGAAAGTCTCCTCCGCACCCGGTTCCACCCGCAAATGGAAATCAACCGTCCGCTCGCCGATTTTCAGCGAAATCATCGTATTCAGGCGGGTCAAGAGCAAAGCATAAGGTATTCTGACTTCACCGTTAGCGACATTTATGGATATTTTACAGTCGCCGAGAATGTCTTCAACTTCCCGCAAAGTACTGATCAGAGTCAGCATTTTAAGCAATTTTTCGCGAAGCTGGCCGTCAAGTTCATAGGTACGGTAGCATTTCCGGCATACTGTCTGAAAACTGGAATCGGCGATATCGGCCAGGGTAAATTTTATAATCCCGTCGCATTTATCATCGAGACATTGAAAATCTATTTGCGCTTTCGCCCCGATATGTTCACTAAGTTCAGTCATAATTCATCTTCCACCTGTGCTAAGATTTTAAGAATCAGAACGCGATTCACAAACCTGTAATATAAGAGCATTTCCGTAAATTTAAAGCCGCAAGCACAAAAAATACCGGCAATTAGTTTAAAACCGGCCAACTCTATGTTTTTTTGTGTTTTTTTGTGTTTTTTTATGTTTAATTATTGACTTTTAATGTTTTTTGGTTTATACTTTCAATAGCATTTGATCAGTAAAACAAGGAAGACGCCGCATGTATGAAGGAAAAATAGGCAAACCCCCCGGACTGGTGTTGCGGGGCATCAAGTCGGAAATAGCCGCCAAGGATTTTTCACCGGGGGACTTTTTGGGTAACGAAACCGATATTGCGACAAAATATAAAGTATCCCGTTGCAGCGTCAGGAAAGCGCTCGGTTTTCTCGAACAACAGGGAATGATCAAGAAAATAGCCCGTCACGGTATATTTTTATCGGAAAAATCAGTTCTGTTGAAACAGAGGAAAAGAGATGAACTGATGTTTATCCGCTTAGCTGCAATACTGCTCATTTAATATAAATAACTGGTTTATGCGGGGCGACTTTACTTGCAAAATCTTTTTTGATTTGCCAATTTTTCATCTTTCGCTTGACTGCGCGTTCACGGGACAGGCCGCGAC
>JBAYCO010000165.1:0-8095 GCA_041668685.1 Victivallaceae bacterium
AACCGGCGGAACAAACCGTTGTCCTGGATATTTTCGACAAATTCAGTCAGTTGCTGTGGAGCGGCCGGAAAAAGCTTTCGGAAAGAAAAGCCGTCTTTATGGTTCCGGCTTTGCCCGGCGGGGAAAATTTTCTTCATGTAAAAGTTCTCGACGCGGACGGCAAAGTTCTTGATTTCGGTTATGGAACCAAAGACGTCAAAAACGCCTGCGGCATAAAGAAAATAGCGCTTGACAAGAGTTCTCCTGTTGACGGGGAACTCGTCAAAGGCAGGATTGCGCTTTCCGGGACAGTCCCGGCAAATACGGAATTCGCCATTCTGGTCAGAGATGTCCTTGGACGGGAAGTGTTCCGGCAGCGGGGAAAAAACGCGGAATTCACCTGGGACACCCGGAATGCACTGAAAAGACTGCATGAAATATCCGTCAGGATGCTTGTTGATGGCAGGCTTGTTGATGAAGCGCGAATAAAATGCAATGTAATAGGCACGGTAAAAGTACTGAAGAATTTTCCTTTTATGCTTTGGAGCGGGTGCCAGGCCTGGCCGGAATATGTTCTGCCGTATGTTTACAGGCAGCTTGAAAAGTTCGGTTTCAATCTGATTTACTGCGGCGGTTTCGCCGACCGGGAAATGCTGCGGGATATGGAATTATCGAGTACCGAGGTTTCCAGCAACTGGTTTGCGTATAGCGGTTATCTGCATACGAAAGCCGGACTGGATAAATGGCGCAAGACTCATGACCGGAAGTATCTCGTCCGTCGCGCCTGCCTGAATGATCCGGCAATCAGGGAAAACGCGCTGACAAAGCTTGAATCCTGCCTGGAAATGATTGCGCCGTTCGGGAACCGGGAGGTGTTCCAGTTGGGTGACGAAATGAGTCTGACCTGGTATCAGCAGCCCTGGGATTTATGTTTTTCAATTCACTGTCTGAAAGAATTCAGAACCTGGCTGCAAAAACAATATGCTTCGCTGGCCGCTTTAAATAAGGAATGGGAAACGCAATTCCGTAGCTGGGACGAGGTTCGGCCGATGACCAGGCTGGAAATCCTGACCCGGAACAGTCCGGCGCCATGGACGGATCATCGGGAATTCATGGATTTGACTTTCCGCGATTTCCTGCTGCTTTACCGGAAAAGAATACGGGAAAAATATCCTGAAGCCCTGGTCGGCCCTACCGGAATTCTCAATACACCCGCGGTTTACGGAGGGAACTGTAATTTCCAAAGTATGCGAAAACTGGATATGCTTTCTTCCTATGGCGTTCCGCGAATTGCCCTGTCCTTTAACCGGGATAAACGTCAGATTATGCGATATCGCGGTTACACCAGTCCGGAAGCGGTTATCTCACAGTCTTTTTGGGAAGGGTTGTTTGTCGGCGAACGCGGCGCCAACAACTGGATGGCTTCTGTTTTTATCAGGCCTGACCTGAATTTGCCCGCGGTCAGACGATATTACAGTGACTTGATCTGGGAATTCAGAAGCGGCCTGGCCGATTTGTTTTATGATGCGCGGAAGCTGACGCATGACGTGGCCATTCATTATTCGCAAGCCTCCCTGCGGGCGAATTTCCTTAAATCCGACAAAAAGAATTTTTTCGAAAATTATCAGTCATACTTCTTGGCACTGGAAAATCTCGGTCTCGGTTACCGGTTTATTTCCCCGGAAGAGATCGAAAACGGGGAACTGGGTAATTTCAAGGCCTTGATACTTCCCGAATCGTCGGCTTTATCCGAAGAAGAAACTGCCGAAATTGAAAAATTCGTCAGCGGCGGCGGCCGGCTGATTGGAGATTATGAAACTGGTCTGCTGGACAAACATTGTAAAAAGCTCAAGGCCGGAACCCTAGACAGGGTTTTCGGGATCGTCCAGGAAAAAATGGGCATCCGGGAGGTCAAAGCAGCGGAACGGAGCGTGCCGGGTCTGGATTTAACTTATGTCGGTTCCGGCGTAAAAGCGGTCTCCGGCACTCCTCAGGCTTTTGTCCGTATCGGTAAACGTAAATATCCGGTAGTGATAAGCAACAACTACGGCAAAGGGAAGGCGGTTTATCTTAATTTCAGACCGGATTACTGCCACAGCCGCAAGCCGTCTTTTACCCGGCTCATGGAAAAACTCCTTGACATCAAACGGGATATACGAATCAGTCCGGATGATGAAACTAAGGCAGTCATGTGTTCAAAATACAGTAACGGCAACAATGTTTATATTGGTATTCTGCCTGCCCTGCCTGCGGGCAACTGGGAAAAAATGAGCTTCAGTCAACTGGGACGTAAAGCGTTTTACGCGGAACTCGAATTGGAGAAAGCTCGCTGGTTGTACGATGTGAGAAAGAAAAAATGTCTCGGTTTCGGCAGGAAATTCAGGATCAGCTTAACGCCGTGTCAGGGAACGGTTTTGGCCGCTCTGCCCTACGATGTAAAAAAACTTGAAATAAGCTGTCCGGAAAAACTTGAACCCGGCACGGTATTGCAGGCGGCGATTGTTATTGGAACGAACGGCGGTCAGGCGAGTCATCACGTATTTCTGGCTGAACTTTCGGGTCCGGACGGGAAAAAAGTTACTTGTTACAGAAAAATAATAAAAACCCAGGATGGCAGAGGAACGCTCAGAATACCTTTAGCCTTGAATGATACTCCGGGAAAATGGCAGTTGCAGGTTAGCGATGCCGCCACCGGCCTGATTGCTAGTCAGGTGTTTATCCTGCAAAAACCACTCCGTTAACCGGCAACAGCCTGCCAAACGTTTTTCAAAAGAATTGTTTGGAGGGAAGAGAAAAGTTTTTTCAAAAAGCTATCTCTTTCCCCATAAGCACTAAACCAAACCACTAGCCTGAATATTTCACGAAAATTCGAAAAAGGAGCTGGCAAGCCAGGCTTAAGATGTTATATTGCAAAATCTTACATTTGTAATATCTTCAAGAATTTATTATGTCAAAATATAATATTCCGAACGGGCTTTTTCAAAGCATATAGGGTAGGCCATTAAAAAACAAACAATTCATTTGGAGAACAATCATCTTTGGAGATATTTCCTTATAAATTCTGACGGAGAAATACCAATACGTTGCTTAAACAGCCTGCTGAAATAATGAATCGAATGAAAACCGCATTTCTCGCTTGCCGCAGTAATGGAATCACCCTTTGCCAGGAATAGTCTGGCCATTTTCAGACGATAATCAATATGATAATTAACCGGGGAAAACGCGAAATATTCCCTGAACAGTTTTGAAAAATAGGTAAAACTGAACCCGGAAACCAGCGCCATCTCTTCAAGCGATATGTCACGGGCATAATTCGCTTCGATAAAATCCCGTACCCGGTTGATCATTTTATAATTGGCTGAACATTTTTCTTCCGCACCGTTCCGAAGGTGCTCGAACAGGATGGCGATAATCGCAAATGCTATCGACCTTACGGTCAGCAAATAACCGCTTTCTTTCAGCGTATAAGCGATGAGCAGTTTTGCAAGCAGGTCCTCCAGGTGCGGATGATAGATCAGGTTGAGTTTTCGGGGACAAACCGCTTTCAGTTGATGTTCCAGTTCGCCGCAACCGGGCTTGAAGAACGTGACATGCAGTGCGTAGACATTTAACGGCATATCTTCATGCGCTTTTTCCTGCTGATATTTTTCTCCCGGCTTTATAATAATCAAGTCGCCGGCCAGGAAATCTGTCCACCGGTTATTGATTTTTGCTGAACCTCCTCCTTCAGCGATATACCAGAGGTCAAAATCATTGAAAACCCTGTTGAAAGCACTGCTTATCCAGCCTTTGCCATTGCGGAAAAAACCAATCGAATTGATTGTTGGATCAATGGCTTCATAAAATTTTTCAGACCATAAATCAGCAGAATGCTTCATTATCAGCAATAACCTCGCATAAATTTCAAAAAGTAATATAATGCAAATAAATAATAATATCAGCTAAAGATATTTCATGCATATATAAGTATAATATAACTAATAGAAACCCAAATATCAATAATAATATAAGGAAAACAGCGCGGATATGGAGAATAAATTGACATTTGCTGGCAGATGGCTTGAAAAAATGTTTGAATCGGCAGTTGAATGGTCGAATAATAACGGGGAAATGCATGATCCTTATGAAAGCATTTATGCTGAGAATTTTTCACCCGCCTGCTGGAGTGTTGTTGCCGCCGTTCTTTATTCACTTACCCATAAGCCGGAACACCTGGACTGGTGCGAAAAATGGATAACCCGAGCCGCAGAACTCATGGAAGCCAATCCTCCAATGAGAGATTATATCTTAGGTTATGCCGCTATGATTTTTCCGGTTTTAAGAAAATATTGTGCTCCAGATGTTCTGGAAAAATATCGGATACTCTGTGCCGACACCTATAAAGCCGAATTCCCGGTCTCCAGTGATATGCACATTACCGCGCTACAATTGGTCGGAGATATATACTGCCCTCGGAACCGGAAAAACCAGGTTTCAGTCCGACAAGCCGAAATCCTTACCCGGCTGGAAAATCGCGTTAATGAACTGGGGTTCCTTACAGACGACCGCGATAACGGCAATTCAATTCCCCATATGCTGCTTACCGGTTGCATCCTTTCAATATTTATTGTGGATGAAGACCTGGAGTGCGGTTTGAAAGAGCGGATCATCGGTATCGTCAAAAGAAATTCTTATTGGTTCGGAAGGATGTGCGGGCAAAATCACCTTCCAGTTCAGGCCAACCGAAGCTATAATCAAATGTATGTATATTCCATAGCCGCCTTGTTTGCTTTTCTTGAATATGGCATTGCCGGAAAAGAGCGAATAAATTCCATTTTGAAATTTCAGAAAGCTTTTATGAATACGAAAGGTGGAATTGCGGCAATAACCCCCAACTATTTTTCTCCCTACTGTCTGGCCGGAGCAGAAGCAAATTACAACCGGGTTGTCAACGACGCCGGCGCCGGGGCGGTGGCTTGGGCGCTGCTGCTGTTACTGGCGGAAAATAAATGGAACGGCTTCAATACTGAAAATGACGTTCCGGAAGAAAAACGATGGTGTGACGCGGCTTCCGGATATGCGGTTTTCAAGGAAAATAAATTCCGGGTATTTTTCGCTTTGCGGACTCATAAATGGCAATATCATCTGCCGCTCCAGCCGATATCGCTGGGTTTCCCGTCCCAACTTCCGGCTCCGTTTTGCGGCGCGAAAAGGAGCGGCGTCAACAATCCATACCTGAAGTCAATTCCGGACAGTTCCCGACTTGATCCGCTGCTGGAGCCGTATTTCGGGCTTTATTCCCGGACACCGGAGGGGAAGTTCCATAACCTGGAAGGACAAGCGGCAGAGCTTCCCGACGGCACTTGGAAGCTGGAAAATAAAAATATCAAATTGAATTTTACCGTAAAAACTGAAAACGGCGGATTGATTTTAACTTACCGTTATAGTATGGATAAAACTGACAAGGCGTTTTTTGCGGTTCCCGTTTTACTTTGGGATGGCAGAAATGAACTTGAATATAAAATTGAACGAAATATTGTCAGAATGATCTGGAATACGAGAAAATATTTCATGGAATTATCGAATTCAGTTGGAAACTGGAATTTAGCCATTGAACGTCATGCCGTTACCGGCTACGGAATAACTGGAAATTTTGTCATTCCGATTGCTTCGGACGGAAAAATTGAATTGGCTCTAAAAGAAAAACAATAACGTGAGGTAAACTAAAAATGAATATCGGATTTATCGGACTGGGTTGTTATGCTCAAACTCATCTTTCAGCCATTGAACAGGATGCCGGTTTTACACTTGTCCGGATATATGATGTTAATGCGGCAACTCTGGCCGGCACTTGCAAAAGATTCAACTGCCGGCCGGCTTCGAGTATTGAAGAACTAGCATCCGATAAGAGAGTGGAAGCCGTAATAATATCGACTCCGAACCAGTTGCATTTTGAACACTTTAAAATATGCGCGGAAGCCGGTAAACATGTCCTGATGAACATACCTGCGACAACTGATCCGGCTGAAGCGGAAGAAATTATCCGGCTGGCGCGAGAAAAAAATATCGTTTTTATGCCGGGGCACAATACCCGCAGGAATCCGGCGGTCATTGCGATGAAAAAGGCGCTTGCGAGTGAAAGTATCGGGAACCCTCACCTGATCGGCAGTATGGTTTCCTGCCCTCGCGGCTATAACCTCAATCCGGAGGAATGGCGATATTCGAAGGAAAAAGCCCCGCTTTTGCCGTTCACTCAGATGGGCATAGTTTTTATAGATATGATCATGTTTTTCTGGGGTATTCCCGAAACCGTTGCGGCGATGATGACCAAAAGGGACAGTCTCGGAGAAGCGCCTGATTCCGGCATGGTTATTTGCCGGTTCAAGGATGGGAAACTCGCGCATGTCGGCTGTTCCTATGTATGTTCGGACAATTATTTTATAACTGCGTTCGGCAGACAGGGAAACATTACCTGGGACTACAGGGACAATAATTCCCTCATCATTAAAACCCGACTGAAATCAAGCCGGGAAATATTTGTTCCGGTAAAAGAACAGCATGCCGAACTTATTGAGCTGAGCGACTGTATTAAAAATCATAAAAAACCGACTGTAAATGCTGTTGATGCTTATAATCTGGCAGAGTTTTACCGTTGTATTACTGAATCAGTTGGTACTGGGAAAGAAATTGAATTTAGGGAGTTCCGGGAATGAAGCATGAACTGGTAATTATTCAGGGAAGTCCGCGCAAGAACGGAAATACCGCTTTTATCTGTGAACACGTGAAGAATAAGCTGTCTGCTTTATTTCAAATTACTCCAGTAAACCTATATGAGTATAAAATAAAACATTGCACCGGCTGCCGCGCCTGCATGAAAGGACAGCCATGTCCAATGAAAGACGATTTCCCCTGTCTTTGGAATAAGCTGCTTCAGGCTGATGCAATTATTCAGGCGGTTCCGGTGTATTGGTACGGTCCGCCGGGAATGATGAAGGATTTCATCGACCGTACCCATGCGTCATATCTTGCAGGAAAACCTCTGGCCGGGAAACAAGCCGGGATTATAACGGTTGCCACAGCAGAGGGGTTCGAATGTACCGAGCGAATATTATCTTGCTGGATAAAACAATATGGGGCCGTAATTGCGGGGAAACTCAGAATAAAGGCATGTGAAGCCGACGAGGTCAAAAACAATCCGGCGATTATCGCCCAGATAGATACTTTTTGCAGTAACTTGAACCAAATCAATAAGATAAGGGATTGAAAAATATGAACGCTTCTCTGAACAATTATCCTCTGAAAGAAAAATGGGAAACTTTGAAGGCGCAGATTGCCGCTACCGCGGTAGAACCGACAGGAATCGACAAATCATTTTACTTGGACCTGTCCGAAAAAATAGTACGGACGGCCGTTCCGTGGCAAAGTGATGACGGCATGATCATCGATCCTTATTTTCATGCTGAAGCCAATTCTGGGAGCGCACGATTTGTCGGCGCGTTGGGACAATTGATCAAAGCAAGAAGATGTTTGGATCTCGTCGACGTATGTATAAAGAGTTATGAGCATTGTCTCGGCCGCTTGGACGAAATGGTTACTTGTCCGGAATTCTGGACCAAGGAAATGATGTACGCGTATGAGGCGCTGCACGATAAAATAGAGAAATCCAGACAGCAAAGGTGGCGCAATTTGTGGATGCGCCATAAGCCACGGGAGTATTATGCGTGTGTCGCACAGCACAAAACCAACAATTTCTGGGTCTTTGCTATAACGGGAGAATTCCTGAAAGCAAAACTGCATCTGAATGGCGACTTGGAACTGGTTGACGAAGGCCTCGGCATACTGCTCCGGGATTTCACGGCATACGGCATGTACCGCGACCCCAATGACCCGGTGGTCTATGATCTCGTAGTCAAGCAGCAATTGTTTTTCCTGCTGGAACAGGGCTACCGGGGAAAACATTACGCGGAACTGCGGGAAATCTGTGAACGAGGGGCGATAAGTTCGCTTCTGACCCAGTCTGTCACCGGGGAAACGCCATTCGGCGGCCGCAGCAACCAGTATCACTGGGTGGAAGGGCACTTCTGCTGTCTGACGGAAAGCGCGGCCGCATATTTTAAAGCGCAGGGTGATACGCTGA
>JBAYCO010000166.1:0-8086 GCA_041668685.1 Victivallaceae bacterium
GCCACAACGGGTATCGTTCATCAGCGTAACAAAGTTCATAGTAAAAGCATCGGCATGATATTTGCCGAGCAGGTTCCGCAAAGCCAGAAAACGCCGCAATGAAGCCAGATGGGTTGCGCGATCCAGTTCGGGAGGAACTTCGAAAATTTCCAGATCGTGTTCGAGTAATTTTTCCGCCTCGTCGTCATTGACCGCGTTGAGCGCGGCCAGATATTCGTCGATTTCCGCAGCGATAAATTCCGGTCCCCATTTTTCCGCAACCAGAGCAGGATCAAACTCGAAATCCCCCATGCCCGCAAACATTCCGCCAATGGAAAGAGTGCGGATTCGCCGCGCCAAACGGGCGGTGCGCGCCGCAACCAGACAGTCCGCCAGACGCGCATTGCAAAGCTCGTCAAGATAATGCCCGGTCACTACGGCAAAATCCATGCCGCGCCGAAACAGTACATTTGTAATATCCTGAGTTCCCTGCACGGTATGATTCATACACAAGTCGTCAGGTTTGTAATCCGCCGCGATCCTGTCCGCAAACTGGGTACTCCAGATCACGATCGGGATTCCGCAGTTCTGAAGCGCCGGAACCGTCATCAGGCTCGGAGTATAGGACAGCGGCGAGAGCACCACCGCATCCGGTTCAAGATCGGGAAACCGCTTTACCGCCGCCGCAGCTTCCGCCTCGGAATAACATGATCCGGAATAAACTACTTCCGCATGCAAGGAAAGCTGTTTTTGCCAGCATTCGAACATTTCCGCCCAGCGGCTCAAATATTCCGGCATAGCGCTCTTATACAATTCCAGCGACAAGCCCAGATATACTACTCGCGGTTTAGAAAATGTTTTGAACATGGCAATAACCCTTTGTTTTATTATTTAGAATATATCCCCGAAGATTAAAAAAACAAGCTGGAAATAGATTTTTTTGATTAAAACAATCATTAAAATTATATTTTTTCTTTATTTTTGCTTGAAATAATCATTGTTTTACAGTATTATTACTTTATAACTCAAAAAAAAAGGAAGGTCTAAATAATGGACGCATTACTGGAAAAAATCTATGGAATGGATAATGAACAGATAGAAGAATACGGGAAACATGTAATGCTCGGCGGCGGTTCCCGCGGCGGCCCGGTGCTCGATCACGGCAAGGGAGTTCGGGTCTGGGATACTTCTGGCCGGGAATATATCGACTGCACTTCCCAAAGCTGGGCTCTGTATCTCGGATATGCCAACGATGCCGTTAACGCCGTAATTCACGAACATATTGAAAAAATGACCCATATCCACCAGGGATTTGATACCAAAGTGCGCTGCTACCTGGCAAACAAACTTGCCTCGCTGGCGCCTGCCGGCATGGGACGGGTATCCTTTACCGTCGGCGGCGGCCCGGCAATCGAGGCGGCAATGAAAATCGCATTCAAGAACGTCCAGCCTGCACGGGAATTCGTTACCTTGTTCGACAGCTATCACGGGACTACCTTAGGCACGATGGGAGCATCCTGGATATCGACTAAATCCGCCGGAAAATTTTACGGCGGGAGCCGTTTTTTGCCGCTCACCAGGGCGTTTGTCCGGATCCCGAACCCGGTTACTTACCGGAATCCGCTCGGCATAGATACTGAAACCTATATCGATTACTGCCTGACCATGACCCGTGAAATATTCCAACGGGGAATTGCCGGGAAACCGGCCGGAGTGATTGTCGAAACCATTCAGGCCAGCGCCGGGCAATTGATCCTGCCCCGCCGCTACTTGCAGGAATTACGCAAATTATGCGACGAATTCGAAACTTTGCTGATCTACGACGAAATCCAGACTTTCGGCCGGATAGGAGAGACTTTCGCCGCCAACTATTTCGGAGTCACTCCTGACATTATTGTTCTGGGCAAAGGGCTGGGGGCTGGACTGCCGCTGGCGGCAATCATCATTTCCGACAAACTGGAAGGTTTTCAGCGGGATACCGAGGAACTGCATACTTTCGCTAATCCGACGCTTTCGATGATTACCGCGGCCAAACAACTGGAAATGTTCGAAAACGGGGTTTTAGCCAACTGCCGCGAAATGGGCGATTATCTCGGCACCGGACTGCGCGAAATGGCAAAAACCTACCCGGAAATCGGCGACGTCCGCCAAATCGGGATGCACATCGGTGTCGAACTGGTAGATGACCCGGAACGCAAAAATCCGCTGGAAAAGGAAGCCGGGGAAGTCCGGATGGCGGGCTTCCGCAACGGTTTGATCCTGGGAATCGGCGGAGTCCGTAAAAATGTCCTCAAGGTTAAACCACCGCTGATCATCAATAAAAAAGAATGCGACGAGGTATTGGAAAAATTCGATACTTCCATGCATGACGTACTCCGCGCCAAAGTTCAGGGAGAACAGCGCCGCAGGATGATTAAAAATTCGATAAAAAAACAGGAAGCTGAAAACGTCCTCGTATAAAATCAGCTTGCAAATATACTTTATTAGCCTGAAAATTTGACAATTAACGTTATATGTTTAAAACTTTTGACTAAATTCTCAAGGTGTAGCCACGGCTGTCCCTAGCTGTGCGTCACACAACTGCGCCCCTGGAGACAGGGGCGGCTACACTGTTCCCGAACAAATAAAAAGTTAATAATTCAACCCCAAACAGTATAATATGAAGGTGTTCTCATGTTGAATTTATCTCTTAGCGGCCATCGGACAGTAGTAATTGGCGGCGCTCGCGGTATCGGTGCGGAAATTGTACGGATGGCCGCCGGTTACGGCAGCGATGTCGCCTGGACCAGTCTGGATACGGAACCGGATCGCGCCGGTAGTGCGGCGCTCGAAACCGAACTGGCGGGTTTGGGAATACGGGTTTTTCACCGTGCCGCCGATTGTACTGACGAAGCCGGTTCGAAAAAGTTTTTTGCGGAACTTGAAGACGAGTGGGGAGGTCTGGACTGTCTGGTTTACAGCGCCGGATTCACCTGCCCGATGCCCTTTGAAACAATAGATTTCGCTTCGTGGAAACGGGTCGTCGATATTAATCTGAACGGAGCTTTTCTGGCAGCAAAGCTGGCTGTTCCGCTGATGAAAAAACAGAATTCCGGTTCTATCGTCCTGATCGGTTCGGCGGCAATTGTTGCCGGCGGCGGGGGACGCGCCGATTATGCCTCAGCCAAAGCCGGACTGGAAGGCCTGAACCGGGCAATTACCAAGGAATTTGCGCCGTTTGGGATTCGCTGCAATCTGGTTCATCCGTCGTTGATCGAAACCGATCTGCTGAAACAGCGCCATCCCGATGCCGAAAAACGCCGGAGCCTGGCATCTGAAGTTCCGCTTCGCCGCCTGGGACAGCCTGGAGATATAGCGGCCGCAACAGTATTTTTATTATCGGACCTGGCTTCCTACATTACCGCCCAGTCAATTTACGTTGACGGCGGACGGACTTTCTGCAAGTAAATCTGCAACCAAGACTTGGAAGGATAAAGAAAAAGCCTAAGTTTTGAGGCTAACAAGTACAAAAAAATGGAGCCAGCTGTCGGAGTCGAACCAAGCTATTTATTTCCCTCAAAAACCTTATATTTGTAACTTTACAAGCTATAAAATATCTAATTTGACATACTTTTGTTACATGAAAACAATCTTCAGAAAACGGTACTTTTCGGTACTTTTAAGTCTTAAAACGGCACCAAATGGCACCTCTTTTAAACGTTCTTTTTAGACCATTTTTCATAATCAAATATAGTCGTTTTCAAGCTAAAAATCAAGCACAAAATGAAAGAAATATGAGAATTACATATTTTTAAAATTTAACTTAAAACGCAAAGAAAAAATACGAAAAGAAGCAAAATATCTTACACAATTCTTTTATATGAGTAGCCAAAACAGCCCGTACATTGACATCGTAGAGGTCGTTGGTTCGAGCCCAATTGCGCCCACCATTATTTTGACCTTAAATCACGGCAATTGAACAAGTTAAGTTAGATTGCCGTTTTTTCTTGTCTAGTCATAAAATGCCATAAAATACCCGTTCTCGACAAAAATAAACAAGCAATAGACAAGCAGTTTTTGTGCGCAGAAGCCCACCATAGAAATCTCAAAAATAAAAAGTATTACCATATATTGGAGAACTGGAAAACAGTTGAATGCATCAATGGAAGATTTTAATAATAAAATCCAATGGCTTATACGGAAGACGCACAGTTATCGGAATGATAAATTTCAAGTGGAAGATATTTGACCTACCTAACTTGAGGATCGAGAAACAAAGTATGAGTTTATGGTACAAAGCGTAATCGGTCAGTGCATTTTCCCGAATAAAATCAACATTTTTCTATATTTTCTACTTGTAATATTTTTTTTGAGCTATATTGTATCCTTTATGGGATGTATTTAAATTTATATAAGGATTTGCAAAATGAGTGAAGCTCAAGAAAAATGGATGCAGGAAATTATGAAAGCCTGGCCAGTCGCCAAAGGTTCAATCAGAGAAGTAAAAAAGACCTGTTCACGCAAAGGATGTAAAGCGTGTGCGTCCGGAGAAAACCATTCTGCCTGGCTGTTTACGTATTATGTTAACGGGAAACAACGTTGTAAACATGTCCCCAAGAACAAGGTTGATCTTGTTAAACAAGCTTTGGAGAATGGACGCAAGTTGGAGCAGTTGATTTTAAAAGCCGGGCTTAGCCTTTTGAATTCATAGAAAAATTCATCTTCTGAATAATGGCGAAACACTGGTCGAAATATTTACATGAACGAATTGCGGAACTTGAAATTCAAGTGAAGCAATATATCCGTCTGGCAGTTGAGGCTGAAAATAATTCCCGGCGAAATCTTATTTTGTTCAAAGAGGAGCAGAATAAACGGCAAAATCTGGAATTGGAACTTGAAAAACAAAAACGCTTAAATGTCGACTTGCAGGCAAAATCCTGCCTGTGGAAGCATGAAGGGAAAAATCTTCATGCTGAACTCAAGAAAATGGGCGAACTATCGGATGCGTATGCGGATTCACTAAAGAAGATAAAAGTCCTGGAAAAGAAATTGAATATTCGTAAAGGCACGGAAGATCCCTACGGCCTTAATACGCCTTCAAGCAAGAAAGTGAACAAACCGAATTCCACACCTGAAAATCGCGCCAAACGCGGCGGCGCCAAAGCGGGACATAAAGGTCATGGGCGTAAAGACTTTGAGTTTGACGAGGCAGATGTAGTGAAATATAATGAGCATATATCTGGTGATCCGTGTTGTAATTCACCTCAATTGCGAGCAGTCGATACTGTGAATCATGCGGTTTACAATTTTATCCCGATGCGACTGGAAAAAGTGATGAATGTCAATGTAAAATTCCGTTGTGAATCCTGTGGAAAAGACACGACGGCAATATCTCCTGATACCATGCCGGGCGCAATGTTTACTAATCTGGCAGGAGCCTTAAGTATTGCCGAATGTTATTTTCATAACGCCACAATAGGCAGTGTCGCTGAACGCTTCAACATCAATAAAGGAACTTTAATCACAGAAAGGACGAAATTTTTTGAGAATCAAGTTGACACGTGGCAAGAGATGCGTTATTATTACTTTTTCAGATCTTCGTAGTCAGGAAGTGTTG
The DNA here is from genome assembly GCA_041668685.1 of Victivallaceae bacterium. Taxonomy (GTDB): domain Bacteria; phylum Verrucomicrobiota; class Lentisphaeria; order Victivallales; family Victivallaceae; genus JAHOYW01. The sequence continues at coordinate 5,576 of JBAYCO010000166.1, forward strand.
TTAAAAAATTGCAAAAGTTCATTATCGAACGTAATATATTCATCAGTGGTGAAAAAAATTCCGGGAAAATATAAGGAAACTCCATGTTTATAAACTTTAAATCTCTTTCAATCGAATTCAATGTAAAAAATGGTACCGTAACTTTCTATATTACCGGAGCGGATGGGTTAAACCATCCGTTTATTTCAGGCCAGCTCCGACTTGAAACTGTTGCAGGAACTGATGTTCCTTTCGGCTCCTTCGGCAAAGCTGAAACTCTGCCAATCCCTGTCGGGCAAACAACCTTTGCTGCCTTCAAGACGATAACATTCAAGGAAAGAGCTGATGGAGCAGAAGCAGTTCTGAAGTTCACTGTTTCAAAGAATTCGCTTGCTGTTGAATGTCGCTCTGAAACGCTTACAGCTGTATTTGAAGGCGACATCAACTGGGGAACTGACCCGGTTGCCGCCCGAACCCGCGAAGGCAACGAACAAGGAGTATCGCCGGTTTCCGGACCGGCTTTCGGATTACTTGATAATGCGCTTTTCGCTCGTTATGAAGACCGTTTACTTGAGTTTGTTTCCAGGGAGGGTTGGCGGATTCGTTATGATTATCGGAATATCTTATTCACCTTTTCAACAGTTTTAAAACCAGTCGCCACGTTTAAAGTACATTGCAACTGGATGGAAGGACAATATCAAATTCCTTTCGAAGCAATTGATAAAAGTCACGGTTTCGCTACTCCGCCGGTCGGCTGGATGACTTGGTATGCCGTTAAGTTTGATGCCAACGAGAAAACCGTTCTCCACAATAGCCGTCGTATGAAAGAACTTTTCGGAAAGTACAGCGATAAACTCGTTGTTTGGGTAGACTGGGAATGGTGTCACCGTGATTTTTCCGGCAATACCGATACAGATACCTTCACCCCGAGAAAGGATGCTTATCCACACGGACTTGATTATCTGGCGAAAGAGATTTCGGCAATGGGGTTAATCCCGGCATTATGGTGCGCCCCCTGCCAGGATGCAAGGCAAAACCGTCTTATGACACAGCATCCAGACTGGGTACTCGGTAAATGGCGTGAACTTTGGTATGTGGATCCGTCGCACCCGGAGGTGGCAAAGAAATATATTCCGGCAGCGTTTCACCAGTTTCTCAAATGGGGCTATAAGGCATTCAAATGGGATTTCCTGTACCATTTTCGTTATGCCGTTGAAGACCTTCAAGAACAAAAATATGATAAAACTATTTCGCTCCTCAGCACTTTTCACCGCTTGACGAAGGCAGCCCGGGAAACCGTAGGCAGGGAGATTTTTATGCTGTTTTGCGCCATTGAAAGTGATCACGACCTTGCCTATACGCTCGGCCTTTTCAATGCGGCGCGTATCGGTGGTGATGTATTCAACTGGAAAGAGTTCACAACAAATGTCTGTCAGCGAATTCTTCGCTATTATCCGTACCATAATACCTCGTTTTATGCCGATGGCGACAGTATTATTTTGCGCAAAGAATTTAATACGGAATCTCAGGCCCGCAGCCGGGTTTCACTTTACGGTCTCACGGGGTTGCCAGTTACTATCGGCGACAACTTGAACGTGCTCGACAATTACCGGATTGACTTGTTGCGTCGGATCATGCCAGTCGTGAACATGACCTCCCGCGATCTCCAACCGCAGAAATTCAAGAAAGGTCGTTTTCTTATCCGGACCGCTATCTCACGACCCTTTGGCGAATGGATGGTCGTTGGACTTCTCAATCTTAAACGCCATGTTGCCGATACGGAACTCCATTTTGCGGAAAATCTTGGGCTTGGAACGGGACATTATGCGGTTTTTGATTACTGGCAGGAAAAATTCCTTGGTATCTACGAAGATAAAATCTGCTTTATAACGCAGCCTCTTGATACTAGTGTTCTTCGGATTACACCAGTCAGTAATATTCCTGCCGTAATCTCATCTTCACGCCACATAACCCAGGGAGGCTATGAGCTGGAAGATATCAACTGGAAAACTGGAACGCTTTCAGGACGGGTGAAATGTGTCGGTGGAGAACCGCTTCGTCTTGCGGTCATGATTCCGCCTGAAATACGGTATATAAGCGGAAAAAGTTCAGTACCATTCAAGGTCAAGAAGGAAAAACAACTTCTTACATTGACGCTTACTGCTCCTGAAAATGTTTCCGCGACATGGTCCTTGTTTTTCAAACCTAATAAGAAAACAGCAGTTTCATAAAGGAAAATGGAAAAGGCAGCACAGTTTTCAGCCATTCAGCGCTATTTTATGCTAACATGGTATTTTTCAATACCGAGTAACGTTCAAAATTCGCGATATACCGATTCTCTACATCATTAGAATTGCTAATGCTTTCAATTTTGACTAGTTGAGAAATTGCCTCATCAAACGATTTATAGCATTTTGTACCTACTCCGGCAATAATTGCCGCTCCCACAGCACCACATTCCCTGATTTGCGGTTTAACTACCGGAATTTCGAGAATATCAGCGATAATCTGTCGCCATACCGCCGATTCCGA
>JBAYCO010000167.1:0-8077 GCA_041668685.1 Victivallaceae bacterium
ATTCAAATGAGTTCAATATCATTATAAGATAAAAGGAAACAGGATGAAACTTTCAAGCTCTGTCGCAATTGTGACGCTGATTGCCGCCGGGATTTTTTTGAACGGTTGTAAAAGCAATGACGACGCCGCCGCGCGGCGGGTTGATCCGGGAGAGGTTTTCAAGCAGATGCAGGAAGACTTCAAGCGTATTAGAGACCCGAAATCGTCAATAAAAATGATGCGTGATTACGCGATGGAAAAACTTCCCAACGCCACCGATGAAGAGCTCAGGTTCCTCATGAACGAACCGGCGGTGAAGCCGAACTATGACGGGACTATGTATGCTTTTTTCTGGGAAAGGCCTTATGGTAAAGGCGTTCAGGTGCTTGCCACTCCGCCGCCGTGCCGCCCGATAGAAGTGTTCCGTACCCGCCGCGTACACTTCCCCTAAAATACAGTGAAACTTGATGGGGTCATAAACGTTTTTAAAGGACTGCGCTCAGGCAGGACGGTCGCCGGAATGCCAGCCTTGCTGATCTTGACCGGAATTATCGGCGCGCTTTTGCCGCTGGTAATTTTCTCCTGTCCGTGGTATGAGGCTTTGCTGTGGATACTGCCGCTTCCTGTCGCCGGTCTATTTTTATTGCCGCGCCGACAATTTGCAACACTGGTTGCGGCGATAGCTTCAGGATTCGGGAGTTTTTTTATTAACCAGGCGATAATTTCCGGTTCTTACGTTTCTTCCCTTGGCGGACGGGAGCGCGGCGCCGAAATTCTAGCTAAAGTCGTGGATACGTCCTGTGCCGGGCCGGCTGTTTCGTGGCTGCCCAATCCCGCTTTAACCACTGTAGAGATACTGAAACTTCGCTTAAACGGCGATGAACACTGGCAGGCAAGCCGCGGCCTTGCCGCCGTTCGGCTGCCGGAACGAACTCCGCTGTTGAGTTACGGCGATATTATTCGCTTGAACGGAACTTTTCGTGATACCGGAACTGTTTTCCTGTTACAGGAAAATATTGTTCCGCTTGATAACGGTAAGCCGATTGAAGCGAAAATATTACGGGTTATATCTGATCCGGGCGGAAAGCATTTTTCTAATTATTTGAGGTCGCGTAATATTTCCGGGATTTTTTATTGCCGGGAATTCGACGGTATCGAAAGCAATGCCGCCGGGTGGCGTCGGCCTGTTTCGGTTATGCGTAACTTCCTGCTGCGGAACGTAACAGCAGGAGTCAAGAATGAAAAATACCGCAATTTGCTGGCAACACTTTTATTTGGCTGCCGTCAGGGATTGGACTATGCGGCCAAGGCCAATTACATCAAAAGCGGTACGATTCATATTTTTACGGTCAGCGGCTTACATGTCGGCATACTGGCCCTGCTTCTGTTCTGGATATTGCGCTGGGTTCCGTTCAAACCCCGGCATCTGCTCGTACCCGGCCTGGTGTTTTTATATGTCCTTTCCACCGGTATGCACCCTCCCGCGCTCCGGGCTTGGCTGATGATCGCGATATGGTGCGTATGCCGTGCGTTCCTCTTTTATATTCCGGCCCTGAACATAGTTTTTCTGGCGGCTTCGCTGCTCTTGCTTAAAAATCCGTTTTACCTCAACGACATGGGTTTTCAGTTTTCTTTTGTCGTTGTCGGGTTCCTGCTTCTTGCCGCTCGCGGCAGCCGGGAATGGGAGGCGTTATTCAGGGAAACGCTGAAATGGATTCCGCCTAAATATCTGGGATTTAAAAGGTATTGGGCGGCAAAGTGGCGGCGGAAACTTTTTCTGGCGTTGTCCGGGTGTGTGGTGGCGTGGCTGGCAAGCAGTGGTATCTGCCTTTATTATCAGGGTATATATTTTCCATTTTCAATCGTCGCCAATTTCCTGCTGATACCGTTTGTGCTGGTGTTGTTCGGCCTGGTTGCCGTAAAAATATTATTAAGCGCGTTTGCTTTTTTATTGCCGCTGACCGCGTGGCTGGTGGAAACTTTTACCGCCGCGATTGATTTTATTGCCGGGATATCGCTTGATATCTCCGCTTCTACTCATGCCGCCGCCCCGACATTTGCGCAACTGCTGTTATTTTATGTCGCGCTGGCGCTTTTGGTGACGGCGCATCGGCGTTTTACCGCCGCTGCCGGTTTGCTGGGGGTAGGGGGAATGATAGTTTTCTGGCATATTACGGCCGATTTTACCGCTCCTTCCATGACCTTGCTGCAGGGCGGCGGCAGTCAGGAAACAGCCTGCGTCATTATCGAACCGGCAATGCGCAGCGCGACGGTGATAAACGCGCCTTCATTTGAAGCGGCGCGCGGTATTGCCGCACGGCTTGCTAAAAGCGGGGTCAGGGAAATTGACGCTCTCGTTTTGAGCGGCAGTCGGCGGGATTTTTGCGCCGGAGCGGTGGAGTTGGCAAAACGTTTCAGGATAAAGGAGATTGTCCAGCTTGTTCCGGAAAGCCGCAGTAAGTTTTTCAGTAAAACCGCCGAAAAACTTATTGAGCAGGGAACGAGTTTTAAAACGGGGAAAGTTTCCGGCGTCGGAGACGGATTTTTCAAATATGAGTCGGGGAAAGTAAAAATTATCGGCAAAAATCAGCGTTTAAACATTGAATATCGGTCCGGCCTCCTGCATATTAAAGGGATGGCTTTTATTAATAATAACGGACATAAGGTTATAGAGCTTGTTTTTGGCGGCCGCCATCCGGTGACTTGTGAGTTCCTGAACAGTTCTGTATTGGAAATTAGGGATTATTGTTTTGACTGATAAGAAAATGAAGATATGTCATGTAATCACCCGTATGATTGTCGGCGGCGCTCAGGAAAATACCCTTCTTACCATAATCGGGCATGTACAAAAAGGGCATGAAGTGGTTCTGATAACCGGTCCTTCTCCGGGGCCGGAGGGTGAATTACTGAAAAACAGCGACTTTCCCGAATTTGAAATACTTGAGGTACCCGAACTGGTCCGGGATTTGAATCCGCTGAAAGATTGCATTGCCTACCGCAAACTGAAAAATATATTCAAAGAACGGCAGTTTGACGTTGTTCATACCCATAGTTCCAAGGCTGGAATAATCGGCCGCGCCGCCGCGTGGAAAGCCAAAATTCCTTTTGTTACCCACACTGTGCACGGGCAGGCTTTTCATCGTTACGAGAAACCGTGGAAAAACTTTATGTATATTTGTGTCGAACGCTGGGCCGCCAGACGCTGCCACAAAATATACGCTGTGGCGCAAGCGATGATCGACCAGTGTGTTGAAGCTAAAATCGCGCCGAGAGAGAAATACAAAGTTGTTTACAGCGGTATGGATATTGCAAAATTTCTCAATGCGGCGCCGGAGGTTGAATTGCGGGAAAAACTTGGGATTCCGTCGCATGCAAAAGTGATCGGTACGGTTGCCCGCCTGTTTCCGTTGAAGGGGTATGAATATTTTCTGCCGTTTGCTCATTCCGTGGCCAATGTCTGTCCTGAGGTTCACTTCCTGATCGTCGGGGACGGCCCGATGCGCGAAAATATGGACAAAAGGATAGCCCGGACGGGATTGGAAGATCATTTTCATTTTGCCGGGCTGGTGCCTCCTGATGAGGTTTACCGTTATATAGCCCTGATGGATATGCTGGTGCACCTGTCCCTGCGCGAAGGACTGCCGCGTTGTGTTGTCCAGGCGCTGGCTTCCGGGAAACCGGCCCTCGGTTTCCAGCTTGACGGGACGCCGGAAGTCATTATTGACGGTGAAACCGGATATTGCGCCCAGGCTAAGGATACCAAAACCGTGATCGCCAGCGCCGTACATATTTTAAGCAACCCCGATCTGGCCGAACGCATGGGCGTTAACGGCAGGAAGCTGGTGGCCGAGAAATTCGACTGGCATAAAATGGCTGATATTCTTGAAAAAGAATATCTCGAACATTTAACTTTCTAATAAATTTTATTGCAAATTCAGGATAATGATTGAACAGAAATCAGAAAAGCTCCTGTCTGTCCTGCGGGATATGGGGAGCATCGCGATCTGTTTTTCGGGGGGAACTGACAGCACGTTTTTGGCTGCGGCGGCTGCCGGGGTTCTGAATGCCGGAAAATATCTGCTGGTGCATGTTTCCTCTGAAATGACTCCTTGCAGCGAAACTGCTTTTGTAAACGCCTGGGCAGCGGAAAACAGTCTGCCGCTGAAAGTGATTAAATTTGACCCGTTTGCCGATGAAAATATTGTCGCAAACGGTCCGGAACGTTGTTATTACTGCAAAAGAGCGTTGCTGGATATTGTTTGCGCCGAGGCCGAAAGAGCAGGATTGAAATATGTCGTTGACGGCATGAATGCCGATGATCTCGACGATTACCGTCCGGGGACTCGCGCCGCGGATGAAAAAGGCGTCCGGCACCCTTTGCTGGAAGCCGGGTTGAACAAGTCGGAGATCAGGATATTGGCCGAACGCCGGCAGTTGCCTAACTGGAATATGCCGCCGTCGGCTTGTCTTGCGACCCGTCTGCCTTGTGGGATGCGGTTGACTCCGGAACGTCTCAGGATGGCGGACAAAGGAGAGGAGTTCCTTCGGCAGTTGGGATATCAGGGCTGCCGGGTGCGCTGGTTCGGAGACGCGGCAAAGCTCGAACTTCGGCCGGAAGATTTTGTTTCAGCGGCGGAAAACGCGGAATTGATAGTTGAAAAATTATATGAAGCCGGTTTTAAAAAAGTTTTGCTCGACCTGGCGGGATATACTCGCGGCGGCGGACAAAACCCGGAATAGAGGCGTTGCATTTATTGTACCCTGGAAGGCGGATATGGACTTTGCCGGTCACAGTGCGAGGCCGCACTTGTGACTACTAAATAATGCAGCTTTAAGTAGTGCCGGGAGCAGCCTTGCTCCGGCACAGAAAACCTTAAGGGCGGATATGGACTTTGCCGGTCACAGTGCGAGGCCGCACTTGTGACTACTAAATCCGGTTATGTTCAGTAAAAAAAGGAAAAAGAATGGAATTTTTAGGTGAAAATTATTTGATCAGGAATCAGGCCGGAATCAAAATTTATGACGCGATAAAGGATTTGCCGGTTGTTGATCCCCACAATCATGCTAATGTTCGCGAAATAGCCGAAAATAACAATTACCCGAACGTATGGCAGTTGTTTGCCGCCACTGACCATTACGTCTGGGAAGTGCTGCGTAAACGCGGCATTCCGGAAGAATACCTTACCGGGGCTAAGTCCCCCAAGGAGAAATGGCTGAAACTGGCTTCGGTTTTCCCTGAAGTTGTCGGCAACCCGGTTTATGAATGGGTTCATCTGGATTTGAAACGTTATTTAGGCATAGATGCTTTGATCGGTCCCGAAACCGGGGAGAAAATATGGGAAGAAGCCAATGCAGTACTGGCGCGGGACGATAAACGGCCTCAGCAACTGCTCTCCGGAATCGGGGTTGAGGTAATGTGTTCCACGGATGACCCGGTGGATTTGCTCGAATATCACCGTCAGCTTGAAACTGATCTTGGCAAAAAACTGGTTCGCCCTACCTGGCGTCCGGACAAAGCCATGAAAATCGCCAATCCCGGCTGGCGCGAATATATGGACGAAGTGGCGGAACGTTTCGGGATGAAACTCGATTCCGTTCATGACCTGGTAAAGGCCCTGAAACTGTCCCATGATTACTTTGCGGAACACGGTTGTGTCGCGAGCGATCACGGGGTGGAAGTTCCTTTCCGCGGTGACGCCGATCCGGCGATTGCCGATACCGCTTTCTGCAAGGCTATGGAAGGTAAAGCTCTGACGGCTGTGGAGCAGGAAGCCTTTATGAGTTATATTTTTGGTAAAGCGGCGGAAATGAACGCTGAAAAGGACTGGGTATTCCAGATCCATATGGGGGCGGTTCGGGATGTCCGGGACTATTTGTTTACGAATCTTGGGCCGGACACCGGCGGTGACGTCTGTAATTATTATCAGGATCATTTGACGCCGCTCCAGGTGTTTCTCAACCGCTTTGACGGTAAACTGAAAGTAGTGTTGTATTGTCTCGACCCGATGCATCAGGCGATGCTGGCTACCATGGCCCGTGCCTTTGGTGAAAAGGTTCGCCTGGGTTCAGCGTGGTGGCTGTGTGACAACCCCATAGGTATGCGTCGTCAGCTTGAATATATCGGTTCAGTTGATGTGCTTTCCTGTTTTGCCGGTATGGTTTCCGATTCCCGCAAACTTCTTTCTTACGGTTCCCGTTTTGAGATGTTCCGCCGGACGCTGGCGGACGTGCTTGGGGAAATGGCGGAAATGGGGCAGGCTCCCCTTGAATTGCTGACCAAGTTGGCGATTGAAATGTCATATGCCGGGCCAAAAAAGTTTTTCAATCTGTAGTTTATGTGCTATGTTAGTGCCGTGAAAGCATGGCTGGCATAATGTAAAACTTAAATATTCGTACCCTGTCCCCAGGCGTAAAATATGGTATCAGGAGGAAATTATGGCGAAAGAATTAACCGTGGAAGAAATTCAAAATATATTAAACCAGATGGGCGAAAAAGCCATGACCGCTTCACGCGCGTTGGCGCTTTTGAACCCGGAAGCGAAAAATAAATGCCTGTTGCAGATGGCCGATGCCATCGAGGAGGCGGCGGAAGAAATCAAAACCGCCAATCAAAAGGATTTAAAGGCCGGGAAAGCCAAAGGTCTTTCCGGCGCTATGCTTGACCGCCTGGAATTGACCGATGCCAGGATCAAGGCCATGGCGGAGGGACTGCGCGAGGTTGCCGCCCTTGACGATCCGGTCGGCAGGAAACTTTCATCCACTGTCCGCCCCAACGGGATACGGATAGATAAAATTTCAGTCCCTATCGGAGTTATCGGCATTATTTTTGAGTCGCGCCCGAACGTAACGGTTGACGCGGCCGGTTTGTGTTTGAAAGCCGGTAACGCGGTTATTCTGCGCGGCGGCTCCGAGGCGATTAATTCCAATCTGGCGCTGGCGCATTGCCTTAACCGCGCCGGGGTTATTGCCGGACTTCCGGACGGCGCGGTGCAGTTAATTCCGGTAACAGACCGCCGGGCTGTGGGAATGATGGTGAAAATGGACCAGTATATCAGCCTTATAATCCCGCGCGGCGGCGAAGGCCTGATCCGGGCGGTAGTCGAACAGTCTACTATTCCGGTCATTAAGCACTATAAAGGGGTTTGTCATCTTTACGTGGACGCCGACGCTGATCTGGATATGGCCCTGCGGGTTACGGAAAACGGCAAGTGCCAGCGTCCCGGCGTTTGCAACGCGCTGGAAACCTTGCTGATCAATGAGAAAATAGCCGATAAATTTGTTCCGCCTTTTGTCGAGATCATGCGCAAAAACAAAGTTGAACTGCGCGGCGACAGTGCGTTTTGCACAATGGTTCCGGAGGCAAAATACGCCACAGAGGAAGATTATTATACTGAATATATAGATCTGATTTTTTCTATAAAGATCGTTCCCGATACGGCTGCGGCAATCCGGCACATAAACCATTACGGTTCGCACCACAGTGACGCTATAATTACCGAGAACCCGGAAAATGCGGAAATGTTTCTTCGCGGCGTTGATTCGGCGACGGTTTATCATAACGCTTCCACTCGTTTTACGGACGGTTTCGAATTCGGAATGGGGGCTGAGATCGGCATCAGTACCGATAAACTGCACGCCCGCGGCCCGATGGGGCTGGAAGAGTTGACCAGTTACAAATATATCGTTTACGGCAACGGCCAGATCAGGACGTAGTTGTGAATAATAGTGAATAAGGATAATTCAATGAACAGACGAAAAATCGCTTTTTTTATTTTTCTGGCTTCTACCGGTTTGTTTCTGGCCGGGTTGCAGAATACGGAATTTGTCAAAATAAATTGCCGTTTCGGTTTGTTTATCCATGAAATGGCTGAAAATCCCCTTGGCCCGTTTCCGCTGCTTTATGGAGAACCATACTGCGATTATCTTTCAATTCATACCTACCTGATGTATCTGGCTTCGCTCCTGGGGGGAGTGACCATGCTCACCGCGACTTTGCCGAGCGCGTTGGCGGCCGGCGGGGTTATGAGTTTAACTTACCTGATCGGCGCGCGCAAATCCAACAAATTTGGTTTGCTGGCGGTTCTGCTGCTGGTTTCAA
>JBAYCO010000168.1:0-8054 GCA_041668685.1 Victivallaceae bacterium
AGGCTCTTTCGTTTTGAACGGATAATCTTATCAACCATAATGTTGTTTCTGATATAAATTATTCTTGAAGCTCGGAATAATATAATATATGATGCTGCGAAAAACAACCTGGACCATATTAATAACGCCGCATGTTCCGGCGGTATTTGCCGGGGGGCTGCCCCAGTATTTTTGAAAAACGCCGGATGAAATGATAGTTGTCCACATAGCCTAAACGCTCCGCAATTTCATAAATCTTTATCTGTGGATTGTTCAGCATTTCTATTGCGCGGTTCATTTTTAAGTTATCGACGTATTCTTTAGGGCTCAGACCGGTACGTTGGCGAAACAAGGTTCGCAGATAGTTTTCGCTGATATTGCAATATTCCGCCATTTCCGCTACAGTCCACCATTTTGCCGTCGTATCCTGAATTTCCAGCAGCAGGTGTTCTATTTTGCGGCCAGCGGACAACGGTTGCTGTGAGCTTCTTTCATGACTGAGGCTGAACAGCAGGTTTTGCAACATGGCGTTTGCCTCAAGCAGGGCGCTTAACGTTCCTTTCCGTAATTTATTAATGATTGGCAGCAGACGCCTTTCCGTGCCGATATAGACCAGGCCGTCTTTTAGTATTCCCGCCTCGAAAAGCGCATGTGCCGTTCTGCCGTTAAAAGCGATAGAATCCTCAATGAAGGATTTGTTTTTCCCGCCGTAACTGTTGCTGTGAAAGGGGCTTGCCAATATTCCCCAGCCGGGTTCCAGGTCGATCCACCTGCCGGATTCGTCACTTGCGTATACGCCGTCTCCGCCGACTAAATGTGTTACGACGAAAAACGAAAAGCGGCGGAGATTTTTTTTATCAAAAGGCTGCCGGGCTTTTTGGTTTATTCCACTGGCAACGTTTTCGTAATAAGTGCAGACATACATTCCTGATTTTTCCAGCGAATCCCGGAACCCGGAAGGGATCGGTGAAGCGTTGATTTCAAAATCTTTTGTGTTTTTGCGGGTCATTTGTTGTGAAAAATCCATTTTTTTATTTCTGTTGCTGCTTATAATATATATGATAGTATGTTATTTTGTGTATTAAAAACGAAAAACAATCAAAAAAAGGTAATTATCATGTCACAGAAATCACTGTTCTGGAACAAAGCGAAAACCCCTCCGGAGCTATGTTCCATACTTGAAACTTTAGCTGTGGAATATCCGATCAGTCCGGTTAACGGTGAAGTGGAATTGAACTTTACCCAAACGGAAAGCAAGGGAAAATCAAGCGTGAGATTTACAGGCGGGAAGGCTGAAATTACTTATAACCGTCCGGTTGACGCTGCCCGTGCGATCGGCAACGTCCTTGCCGGGCTGGAAAGCGATGAACATACGGAATTCAAAACTTACGGTATTATGCTGGACTGTTCCCGCAACGCGGTAATGACGGTAACGCATTTCAAAAAATGGCTGCGTCGTCTGGCCCTGATGGGGTACAATATGGCGATGCTTTATACCGAAGACACCTATCAGCTTCCCGATGAACCGTTTTTCGGCTATAAGCGCGGACCTTACACTATGGCGGAGATGAAAGAGATCGACGCTTACGCCAAGTCACTGGGGATTGAAATGATTGCCTGTCTGCAAACCCTGGGACATATGGAGCAGATTCTGCAATGGCATGCTTACGGCAAAGTCAGGGATACCGCCAGCGTACTGCTGGTGGATGAGGAAGCCACTTATACCCTGATTGATAAAATGCTTGCGTTCTGGAGCGAGGCGCTGTCCAGTCGGCGCATTCACATCGGCATGGACGAAACCCACGACCTTGGCCGCGGCAGATTTATGGATCTGTACGGTTACGAGCGCGGCTTCGAGATTTTCAACCGTCATTTCAGCAAAGTTGAGAAAATGTGCGGAAAATACAATTTGCGTCCGATGATCTGGTCGGATATGTATTTCCGTATGTCCAACTCGCGGCAGGATTATTATGATCTGGAACACGATATTCCGCAGGATGTCGTTAATATGATTCCCAAGCAAAGTGATCTGGTGTATTGGGATTATTACCACCGGGATAAGCAGTTCTATGTTGATTTTATAGAAAAGCACCGCAAACTCGGTTATGAACCGCTTATGGGGTCCGGGCTTTGGACTTGGGGACGCTTGTGGAATGACCACGAACAGGACGTAAAGTCGGTCAAACCTTGTCTCCAGGCATGCCGTGAAACGAAACTCGATGAAGTATTTTTTACTTTGTGGGGAGACAGCGGCGCTTTTTGTGAAATAAACTCCGTACTTGCCGGGTTCTGCTGGGCGGCCGAACTTGCCTATGGCGGCGATGAGGACCCTGAACGTCTGGAAGCGCAGTTCAAGGCGATTGCCGGAGGCAGCTACAAAAACCATATGACCGCCGCTAAAATCGGCGCGCATATTCTGAAAAAGGAAAAAGAAAATCTTCCTATAGGGGCTCCATTCCTTTTATGGGACGACCCGCTGCTTGGAATCAGTTGGGACAGCAAACTCAATACGGATCCCGATTTTGTCGATAAAGCGGTAAAACTATATGATTCTATCTGCGCAGAGCTCGCAGACCAGCGCGACGACAATGCCGCCGGGGATATCAATCATGCCTGGCTTTATGCCGATTTTCTGCGCCGCAAGGTGGCTTTCCGGCGCGATCTGCTGAAAGCGTATGAAAGCGGCGACAAGGCGGCAATGCGCAGCCTCGCCAATAAGACGCTTCCTGAAATGTCGGAGGCTTGTAAAGCGGTTACTGCTTCAATCCGCAAAATGTGGCACAAATATTTCAAACCATTCGGACTCGAAGTCCTGCAAATCCGTCAGGGGGGGCAGCTCCTTCGGTTGGAAGAAGCCGGGAAGCGCATCAATGAATATCTTGACGGTGTGATTACTTCCATTCCCGAACTTGAAGGCAAAACCGATCAGCCGACGAATGATCATATTTATAAGTGCGTCGCTACGGGAAGCACCCACATTTAAATCTTGAGCGGAATGCAGAAGAGTTGTTGTTAGGTATTGGCTTTTAGTCTCATTCTGGAGAAGGGCAGGAAGAAACAGTTTTATCCTGAGCGGAAATTTTTGTTTTTCCTTTATATTCTTCATGTAGATTTAAATACTTAACAACTTCTTCTGCAATTTGATTTAAAGAAAAAGGTTTTTGCAAAAAAGAATCAAAACAAGTATCCGGATTAAGGTAACAATAGCCGGATATGGCGATACACGGGACCTTATATAACGATTCATTTAATCTGCGTATATTTTCACCGGAAAAAAATGGCATTATTATATCCGTAATAATCAGATCATATTTTTCCTGATAAATTTTGTCAATGGCCTTTGTTGGATTCGTATAGAATTCAAACTCCACATTTTTAAACTGGTCATTTTCGGTGAAAAAACATTCCAGAGTACTTAGTATAAGCTTTTCATCATCAAGAACCAGAACCCTTTTGTTTTTTTTCTGCTTGCCCTCTAACTGAAATTCATTATTTATGATAGCATCTTTCACACTTTTGCAGACTGGATTATACAGCAATATTTTATGCACGTTTGATAAAATCATTTCTAATTTTGAAACACATGATGCTATATCTTCTTTTTCATAAAAAAACTCTGCTTCATTTAACAATACAGATAAGTCTATTTTAGAAATTATATTATCAGGGAATCTCTGATTATGACAATCAATATAATCATCAATATCATGAACTAATTCATCATACTGTTTTATAGTTGCTTTTTTTTCCGCGTCTTTGTATAAAATTTCAATGGAGCGTCGATAGGATAGTTTCAGGCATGTTCTATAAGCTAAGAGCACTTTACTCCATTTGCCTTCAAAATCAAGTTCATCTCTTGCGATAAGGCGTTCAACCGTGAGCCTGGTTTCATCCCATGAAAAAATTAAAGTGAAATTGTGGAAATTAACCTGAGCACAGCTGAAAGAAGTAATAAACATCTTATTGTGATTTGTATATTCTTTTTGTAGAAAAGAAATTATCTGGGCATTGGAAACTGCTTTTTGGAGAATATCCATGGCGGCGCTTTCGGTAAATATAATTTGTTCTGGAGCCAGTTCCTTCTTTCCGTTTTCGGGAGGGGCGGTATTCTTTAGTTTTGAAACAGAATCATTGATATCCGTGTTTGGAACATCTATTTTTTTGTCAGGTTGTGGAAGTCGTTTATAGAAAGTGACTTTTGAACCCCAAAAACTGAATTCCCTGACTCGTAAAAAACTCAGAATAAAAATGAATAACAACAACAAAATACCGAGAAGAGTATATTCCAACACAGTCATAAAGAAAAAATCTCCTGCTTGATAGTTGTATTATATCATATTTACAGCATTTTACAATTTCAAAAAGTTTCAACGTTCACATAGGCGACTGGGCCGGCCAAATCAAAAGCCAAATATAACGAAACCGACGTTCGGACGCAGTACGGACGAAATTTATAGGGCAACTTATTTTAAACGGTTTCTATCATTTTTATGATCGGAGCTTTGGCTTTGGCGATGACTTCCGGGGCCAGGATCATCTCCGTTTCCATATTCTCCAGGGAACGGAGCACGTCATGAAGTTCGATGAGTTTCATGGTGGGGCAGATAGCCTGTTCGGAAACGGGGATGAACAGTTTGTCGGGATTTTCCTTTTTCAAGCGGTGGATTATGCCGACTTCGGTTGCGACGATTATTTGTTTCGCATCCGTTTCCCTGGCGAATTTCAGCATGCCGCCGGTACTCAATGCGGCGTCAGCCGTTTCCACCACTTCCGGCGGGCATTCAGGATGTATCATAACCGCAGCGTCCGGGAATTCCCGTTTACGCTGTTCAATCATTTCCTTGCTTACCCGCATGTGGGTGGGGCAGAACCCGGGCCAAAGTATAAGTTCGCGTCCGAGTTGCCGGGCGACATTTGCGCCGAGGTTTCTGTCCGGCAGGAAAATCACTTCTTTGTCCTTCGGGATCGAAGCGACGACTTTTGCGGCGTTGGCGGAAGTGCAGCAGATATCCACTTCAGTTTTTACTTCGGCGGTGCTGTTTACGTAGGCGACCGCGACCGCGTTGGGGTGTTCGCGTTTTAAGCGGCGAAGCTGTTCGGCATCGGCCATGTCAGCCATCGGGCAGCCGGCGGTTTCTACCGGGAGCAGTACGGTTTTGTCCGGCGAAAGTATTTTGGCGGTTTCCGCCATGAATTTCACGCCGCAGAATACTATTACATCGCAATCGACGTCTCTGGCCTTGATGCTTAAACCAAGCGAGTCGCCGACATAATCGGCAATATCCTGAACTTCTCCCAACTGGTAATTATGGGTCAGGATGACCGCGTTTTTTTCCTTACGCAGTTTATTTATGCGGGCGATGATTTCCTGTTGATTCAATTCTGTCATAATGTCAATATTCCTATTGTAACGCCTGGTCGAAATCCGCGATGATATCGGCGATGTCTTCGATTCCTACTGAAACCCTGATGAAACCGGGATTGATGCCGGCCGCGGTTTTGGCTTCATCCGACAACTGCTGGTGCGTGGTCGTCCACGGATTTATGACCAGGGTGCGGGCATCTCCGATGTTGGCCAGATGTTTTGCCAGTTTAACCGAATTTATGAATTTGCGGGCCGCGTTTTCTCCGCCCTTTATCCCGAAACCGAAAACCGAGCCGAAACCGCCGGTAAGGTATTTGGCCGCGATTTTATGGGACGGGTGATCTTCAAGGCCGAGGTAACTCACCCATTCGACCGCCGGATGCTTTTTCAGGCACTGCGCCAGAAGCTCCGTATTGCGGCAGTGTTTTTCCATCCGCAACGCCAGGGTTTCCAGTCCCTGGATGAGCAAAAACTGGTTCATCGGGGCGGGGCAGGGGCCTATATTGCGCATTCCCTGAACCCGTGCTTTGACCGCGTAAGCGGCATTGCCGAAGGCTTCATGGTAAATTACGCCGTGGTAGCTTTCGTCCGGTTCGGTGAATTCCGGAAAACGGCCGCTTGTCCAGTCGAATTTGCCGCCGTCGACAATTATGCCGCCGATGGAATTGCCATGTCCGCCGATCCATTTGGTGCAGGAGTAAACGATAATGTCAACGCCGTGTTCGAGCGGCCTGCAAAGATATGAAGCAAAAGTATTGTCGATAATTACCGGCAGGCCGTTTTCGTGAGCCGCTTTTGTGACCGCGTTGAAATCCGGGACGTCGCCTTTGGGGTTCCCAACGGTTTCCCCGTAAACCAGTTTCGTATTGTTTTTCACGTTCGCGTTTATGCTTTCCGGGGTGAGTTCATCGACAAACGTAACTTCTATTCCGAAACGGGGCAGGGTATACTGAAACAGGGTTTGGGTTCCGCCATACAGGGATGCTGAACTGATGATATGGTCCCCGGCGGCGGCAATGTTGGTTACTGCCAGAAAAATCGCCGCCATTCCACTGGATGTGGACAGCCCGGCGATCCCGCCTTCCAGCGCGGCCAGGCGTTTTTCGAAAACGTCGGTCGTCGGGTTGCTCAGGCGGGTGTAAATATTGCCGGTTTTTTTCAGGGCGAACAGATCTTCGGCTTCCTGGGAAGATTCGAAAACATAGCTTGCGGTTTGATATATAGGTACGGCGCAGGCTCCGGTGGCCGGGTCTCCGTCAAACCCGGCATGTAATGCCAGTGTGGATGGTCCGGGTTTGTTCATTTTTGTATCTCCTTTTTCCTGTTATCAGTATTTTATTTTCAATTGTCCTTAGAGAATAACGCGGTTGATAAATATCTTTCCGCCGTATCCGGGAAAATCGTTACAATGGTTTTCCCCCGGTTTCCTTTGCGTTTCGCCAGCCGGACCGCGGCGCAGGCGGCCGCTCCGGCGCTGATTCCGCATAAAATTCCTTCTTCACATGCCGCCCTCCGGGCGAAGGAGAGGGCGTCATTGTCGCTTACGGTGATTATTTCGTCAATCAGTTCCTTTCGCAGGATTTCCGGGATGAAACCGGCTCCTATTCCCTGAATGCCGTGCTTGCCGGATTTGCCGCCGGAGAGCACCGGGGATGATTCCGGTTCAACCGCGACGACTTTCAGCGCGGGATTTTTTTCCTTAAGAAACGTTCCCGTACCGGTCAGGGTTCCGCCGGTTCCCACTGTCGCGACGAAGATATCGATTTTGCCTTCCAGCGCGTCCCATATTTCAACCGCGGTAGTTTCGTAATGGGTTTTAACATTGGCCTGATTTTTGAACTGCTGAGGCATAAAGGCGTTTTTATGGGTTTTCAGCAATTCTTCAGCCTTGGCGACGGCTCCGCTCATACCTTCCGCCGCCGGAGTCAGAACAAGTTCCGCGCCAAGATGGCGGAGCAGTACCCGGCGTTCCTCCGACATTGATTCCGGCATGGTAATGATCAGCTTGTAGCCTTTCGCCGCGGCCGCCATGGCCAGACCGAGCCCGGTATTGCCGCTGGTCGGTTCGATAATCAGTGAACCGGGACGCAGTTTCCCGTCTTTTTCAGCGGCTTCAATCATGCCGACCGCGATCCTGTCTTTTATGCTTGAAGTCGGATTGTAGAATTCTATTTTGGCGTAAATTCGTGCCGCATCGGGATCCAGTCCGCCCCGGTATCTTACCAGCGGAGTTTTACCCACCGCAAGCGAAATGTCATTATAAATTTTCATGCAATATGTTCCCTGGGCTTATTTCAACTCAATTATACATCCCGTTATTGCGGAGTTATGCGTAGCCGTATCATGTTTTGGTTGAATTTCTTACGTTCAGTTCGACTGTAATGTTCACCGAACCTATAAAATATATGGCTGCAACTTGCTTGTCAAGGCGAATCAATGCTTAATCAACCATTTTTTCACAATTGGAAACAGCTTCTTTTTTGCGGTTTGCACCATTCATCCGTTTCTTTTTTTCGGCGTTGAAAACATAACTGAACATGCAGAAACAGCAGATCCCGCCGAAAATATGCCAGAGAAAGTGGGTTCCCATGGGCAGATTAACTATTCCCCGGTTATCCAGCAGCCGGCAGCTTATCGCGAGTCCGAACGAAATAAGCGATATGACCAGCATTTTCCAGCCTTCCGGGGTTTTGTGTATGCAGTGCGGGAC
>JBAYCO010000169.1:0-8052 GCA_041668685.1 Victivallaceae bacterium
ATAGAACAGGTTTTTCGCCGGGGCGCACTTGTCAAGCAGGTTTTGCAGAGCCGCAAAACTCATATCTTCCGTTGATAATACCATATTGTCCGGCGAGAAATAAACCACCGAGGCAAACGGCGTTGTCGTATCCAGGGATGGAGTATAAACCCGGCCGTCGGCCTTAACCTGATAAACTTTACCGTCGAGGACGAGCATTTCACCGTCAAGACAATCAAAAGTACCGATCCCGGTGTCACCCATTTCCAACAGTTGATCGAGGCTGAGTTCTCCACCGTAGGCCCCGGCAAGCAGCGCGTCAATGGCAGCTACCTGGGATATGGTGTTTACCGGGCGCGGCGCGAAACATCCGGTCAGGAAAACCGCACAGGAAATGGTCAACGTTAAAAAAGCGACAAAAGCTTTCCGGCTCGTTATGTTTACCATCCTATCACTCCTTTAGTCGCCCCGAAGCCGAGAGATTTGTTGTAAGTCCAAATAACCTTGCCGGTTCCAATATCCACGATTTTCAGGTTGAACGACCTGACGACAACCGTTTTTCTGCCGTTTCTGACTTTGTTGGAAATAATGGAACCCTCGAGGGAAAGATCCGGCGCTTCAAGCGTTCCTTTCCGGGCAATAGAGGACTTTTTAAAGTTTTTATCATGTTTCAGGTCGCGGGCATCGTTGAAGGTTGACCGGACGTCCGCCCCGGTGGCCATTGTCACATCCATCAAACCGGAATTCAAAAGAGAACGCCCGATTTCATCGGTGATCAGTTTTTGATTCAAATCCGGGTCGTCTGTGTCGTTGACAATTTCCGCAATCTGGATAATCGGTATGTCGTCTTTGCCATGGGCCTGCTTATATTTTTCCAAAAAACGGCTAAGCGTCCGGCTTGACAATGCGTCCTGTGCCGCCGCCCGTGCCGCCTGCACGTATTCCGCGTGTGAAACCGTCGAAGCGTTGCGAGCCGTATTGCGGTTAGTATCCGCCGGATCGAACAGCTCCAGACTCGCGCATCCGGCCATGCCCAGGCATGCCGCCGCCAAACAGCTTTCAATGATGATTTTTTTCATTTCTTTCCTTTCTGTCATTGTTTTCTCAATAAACGTCCTGTTTTAATGAAATTCAAGTATGTTGCATGTGAAATTCTTGCGGCTGGGAGTATTAACATATATTATCGCCGCCCGGCATTCGTCGGATAACTTTATTTCTTTTTCAAAGGCTTCATTCGACGGCGAGATGCTGAATGTTTTGTTTTCAGGCAACGGGAATTGCGCCAACTGGTACTCTTTGGGCAAAAATTCCCAGCACCGCGTATCGGCGGTATTGAAAACATACCGGTAAACAGTCGCCCCCAGATATACCAGGGCTCCCGCCAACTCATTGGCGCGTCCCGCCGCATAGGCGCCCCCATAAGTCGCCGTTTCCTTTACAACCGTCGAAATAACTATTCTGGCGACAATTCCCGGCAGCCGCTCGATATATTCCTGGGATAGAATCCCGTCCATGTTTGCCAGCAATTCGGTTTTCAGGGTTTTTCCGTCAACAGCAACATTCAAATGATCGTACGGCTTGGAGAAATACTCGCAAACCGGCCATGCCGCCATAACCGGGAAATGCAGAGCAATTTGCTTCAGGGCCGCCCCGCGGCCGTTGGCGAAAAGTATGAAAACAACGCTTCCGCCCAGTTCAAAGTCAAATTCCGCTACGTCTTTTAACTTTTCCGGAATTTCCCTGTTGGTTTTCTTTAAACATGTTACGTAATACTTTTGCGCCAGCCCACTGTCGGGCATCGCCTCGTATAAACGTTGAAACTCAATCCGCGCGTTCTCATACTGCTTGTCCCGAATGGCTCCCAGGCCGGACAAGAAAATAGCCAGCGGATTCAGAAAATTACCGTAACCCTGATGCGCAACCTCCTTTACATATTCAAGTTCGCTGTCGAACTCCATGTCCAGGCCTTGCTTTTTCAGCGCAGCCCTGTTTTTATTCCGGGTCCTCGCCATCGCCCTTTTTTCGGCTTCGAAGTACTCTTTGTAGTTCTCGATTACCTGTTTCTGGGTATCGCGCAAACGCCTTAACTGCGCCCTGAAAGCGCTTTCGCGTCCCGTACCGAGATAACTTAAGGATTTTAATACCGAAAGCAGAATGCGGTCACGGCACCAACCCTTATACGGCAAGGAATTTAAATTGGTAACTCCGGTCGCGACTTCCGAGTTAAAATCCCGCACGCTCACAAGCGCTCTCTTGTCATATCCCCCGATCAGTTCTTCCGCCCGCGAAAAATTTTTAATGCACTCATCATAGTTTTTCAGGTAAAAATTCAAGGCGCCGCTTTCTACCAGCCACATGAGTTCATCGCCGGAGTACCTGGCGAAAACAAGCCTCATGTCAACCATTGACAAGGCTCTTTCATTATTGCCGTCTAAATAGGCTTGGACCACCGGAGCTTTTTGCTTTCTCGAATTAATAATGCTTGAACACCCGTTCAACAGCAATACCATACAGACGGCAACGGCTGAAAATGGAATATTCTTTATATTCATCGGCTTTTTCTTTTTTTTCATTTACCGATCAGGCGTCTATATTCTATACGGTTGAAACATTAATGTTTCAACGCTTTAACAACCGCCCCGGCGGCCATGGGTACGGCATTTTCAATCAAATACCCCCCGTAATCTTGCGCAGACCAGTTGTCCGTATCTTTGTCAATATCGTCAAAATCTACTTTCAAACGAAATTGGGACGTACTCACCTTATCTCCGGTTTTGGCCGAAATCACGCTGATATTTCCTTCGATGTTGCCAACTTTTGACGTTACCTCGCGTTTAACCGCACGGATATAGCGCTTGTTGACCACCAGATCGAACCGGGTTATTGCGACTTGTATTAGATAGTCAGCGCGCAGCAATTTCCCGATTTTCGCATACATCGCAGGTTCAGCTTCATCCAAACCGCCTATTTTGTTTTTTTCAAATATTTCCTTAATTGATTTCAAGTTATACAACTTTAACCCGGCTTCGAGAACAGCGTTTTCCAGTCCGGCGTTAAAGTTATCCGCCAAATACCCCGGAGCATTTTTCACTTTGATTACAGGGGTTAAAATTGCGCTTCGACCGGATTTTACGATTTCCCGGCCTAGATTAATTTGCGATAAAATATCGTTCAGTTTATCCGCCAGCTCATTAAGATCATGAACTGTTTCAGAAGTTTTCCGCTTGGGGTCGATCGTTCCGGTCGACGCATCGATAACCGCCAAATCAAACCGCAATCCGGTTCCAAGCCTGCTGATGGTTGAAACAAGCAGGTATTTTACGGTTTTAATTTCCCCCAGACGCGCTTTTTGAGACGAATTAAGGTTCGCAAGGTTGGAATTCGCGAAACCGGCTTCAGCCATTATCGTTTTCAAGGTTGCGCGGGAAATGACTTCGAACCCGCCGTCAACGCCGGATTCGAGCATGCTCCACAGCGCTTCAATCTGTTCTTTAGGCAGACCGCTTTTGTTTATCGGTTCGGCCACCGCCAGTTTATCAGACGCATGCGTTGCAAAAGCGAGAGCAAGCGACAATATTATGCCTGAGCTGATTTTCCTGAACATCATCTGCTTCCTTACAAGTTATTTCAACAAATATTCAACGTTAATAGTACGTAAGCAAAATCACAATATCACGCCAAAATATTTTTTTTACACACATGGCGGTTTTTATTAGAAAATCATTTTATGGACGACACATATAGCTGTAGAAGCCTTTCCTGTTAATATAATGCGCAATATTATAATTTAAATGCCTGAAGTGATAATTCCCGCTTTTACGGCAAACAATATTTGATAAAAAAAGAGACTTCCGCGCCTTGATAAGAAAAAGACGCGGAAGTCAGAGGAGAGCAGCAATGTGCTGAGTATTAGTCACAAAACGATATTATAAATAAAATCAGTTTCCGACCGCTCCTAGGCTTTCAAGGCGTTTCTTGTAATGATCGAGCCTTTGAAGATATTCATTTTTGATAAGTCCAAATTCTGACTCCAGCAGATCAATTTCCTCGAGCACTTCAAGCCTGCTTTTTGCTTTCTCAATCTCTTTTCTGACGTTTGCTTTCTGATGCGGCATACTTCCTCCATAAAGTTTTTGCTGAATTTGCGTTTTTGCGAATTATTTTGTAATATTATGCTCAACTCAGGTATCTGAGAACACTTTTTCTTGATAAATTTATGCACCGCCTGACGGCTTACGCCGCGCTGCCGCGCTATTTCACTGAAAGAAATTCCCGGGTTGCCGATTTTACTGTCCAGCATATCCAGGGTTTGGGTATCAAGCGCCAGTAAAAAAGCTATTACCTCTAAAAGTTCATTCCTGGAATACAGCCGTTCATCTTTTTCTTCCGCGGAAGGTAAAGCGTCTGAAGGGTGTATAACTGTCATGTTCGACGGTACGGTTAATTCACTGACCATATCCCATTCCAGCATCTGGAGTGATAGCTTCGGGGGGTCGGACGCGTCCCGGCACCATTTGCGCAGTTTACATTCGGCGCAGTCTTTTCGTTTGTTGAACGACGTTCCATAACATTCCATAGTAGAAAAGTCCTCCTCTTTTTGTTAATTCGGTCATTATTGACACCGCTTAATTTTTGTAGCGGCATGTCGTTAAATCACTTTTTATTATTAGTTTTTAAAAAAATCCGGCTATAATTTAAGAAATAATGTAAACCAGGGCAAAAAAATTTTATTATTATTATTTATTAAGCTTAAACTTAAGTCATTTTTTTGATAGAGCCTCCTTTTTTGACAATTTAATTTTTGCGATCATTTTTTTGTAAATATATGTTTTTAAATAGAAAAAATAAAAAATCAGCCTTGTCGATTTGCTGTGTGACGCAATGCGCTCCTATAAAAACCTTACTCAAATAGCGATAATTTTTTGTACCCAAAAGAAAAAATTTAGAATACGCTTAAATATATAAAGAAAAAGCTAAATAGTCAATAGTTTTTTTGTTTTTTTTCTATTTTTTTTCTTGAAGTTAAGCTAAGAATATACTATTATATTTTATGCAGTTAAGTTTATGTTTAATGAAGCAGGGTAAATTATGAAAAATAACGTTGCGAACAAGGATATAAACGGCTGGTCTGTTATTTACAAGTGGCTGACTATAAAAGGGAAGCGGCAGTCTGACCTGGCCATCCTGCTAAACGTTACCGCGTCAGCGATATCCCAGATAAAAAGCGGTAATATACTTTTGAACGCTACCCAGATCAGCCTTATTCTTGATTATCTTCAAATAGATTCCCGTGACATGTGCGCTCTGTATACGCTTATTTTCAATGCCCGGCTGAACGGCAAGGTCTGTAATGCACTGAACGGAGAGCAGAAATTGGTGGTTCATATAGCCGATACCGGTATGGAAACCGGATTTACCGTTTCCTCTGAGGTCAAGGACCCGGCTTCGGAGTATGAGGGGGCATTCCGGCGAGTGCCGTTAATGACGTTCAAACAGGCGATGGATTATGAACCGGCGTTGGAATCAATAGAGTCATTTGCGCGTTACTGTTCAGACAAAACGGTTACTTTTCCCGGCGCCCAGTCCGGAAGTTTCGCGCTTTTAGTCGATCATAACGAAACGGCTTCTGAATTTGCGCATTCGGCGGTACTGCTTATTTCCGGCCGGGAATACCCGAGCGACGGCGACATGGTAGTCGCGAAGCTGCGTTCGGGAGAGGTTATAACGAAATATTATATTCGCCAGGAAAACGTTATTCATCTGGAGTCTAAAAATCCTGACGCCGACAGTTTCGTCTGGCATTACAAGGATGATCCGGGCTATATCCAATGGATGTATCCGATAATAGAGGTCAATCTGAAACTGCGCGCGGAAAATTATACGCTTTCCGAATAGAGGCGCGCTATGAGTTCATTCTCGCACGGCGGTATTCCAGCGCAAACTGAGCGCCGTCGTAACCTTCCATATTTTGATGCAGATCAGCCAGAAATACTTTCCGGCCGTTATTCATCCACGATTGCCGCGCCGCAATAGCGGCAAATTCGGGCTCCAGTATTTCAGCAATGCCCAGAGGCGCTTCGTCTGTTTTCCCGGTCAAATAGGGCAGTTGCGCTTCGAGCAGGCTTTTATAGATCCGGGAATTGTCTACGGAAAGCATAAAAACGTTTTTATCGGTTACGGCGCTTACGTTAAAAGGCAGCCAGGCGGCTTTGCCGACCGTCAGGAAAGCGGCGCGGCCGTCATTCCAGCGAAGCAGGATATTTTTCTGTTTTGACTCGCAGATAAACTGCGCAGACTGAATTCCCGGCCCCAGCAGCCCGGAAAGAATGGCATAGGCATGAATACCGTAATTGAAATCATCGACTCCGATTGCCGCATAGGCGGTGTGGACTTCTCCTCGCGTTGAAAGCGGTTTTGCTAAAAAGTCGCGTACTTCCTGCGTAAACCGCAAACTTGAACCGCCGCAAACGCGTTTACCTTGTTTCATCCAGTCCAGAAAGATATTGGCGTCACGCATATTGCCGACTATCGGCTTATCAATCAAAACCGCTTTATTCGCCTCAACGAAAGGGCGGGCTTGCTCAATATGTTTATCCCAGTCGGCGGTGTGGACAATGACGCCGTCAACCATATCAACCATATCTTCGAGTTTTTCAACGGCAGTCGGGATATTGAATTTTTCACAGAATTCGGCGGCGAAACCTTCAGGCCGGGTTTCACCTGAATCCCAGGCGCAAACGATGTCCACGTCAACCGTACCGGCTTTTGTCATTTCCCTGATTATCGGCGTCCAGGATTCGGGATGCGAGGAACAAAGCCCGGCCAGACCTAATTTAAAAGACATTTTTCGACTCCTTTCTTAATGCGGCATTTCGAGGATTATGCCGAGAGCTTTATCAGGAGAATCGATCAGCAGATCGGCGGCTTCCCCGACTCGTTCAAGCGGCATTGTATGGGTAGTCAACGGATCGACAAGCAGGCGTTTTTCTGAAATCAAACTGATAATTTCCCGCAAATTGCGCTGCGTCGTGAACTGGACAAAGCCCGCCGGATAATCTTTGCCGTATTCGTATTCGCGGTCGTGATAGCCGGGGCCGGTCCTGGATGCAATTTTAATATTGAGATTGCCGGTATACGCGCCGCCGCCGATTTCCACGAGACAGCCCCCAACCAGCACAACATTGCCCATAATATGCCCGTCCTGAGAAACTTTCATGCATTCCTTGACGGAATTAAACGCTTCCGTTGCCGGGCCGCCGAAAGCCATTATCGCAAAATCCATACCGTAAGGCGCGGCGAATTCCTTACTCAAGGCTACCGGATCGGTTTCACGAAAATTGACAATATTCCTTATGCCGCATTTTTTTGCGATGTTGATTCTATTCCGGTATCCTTCCCAGCCGATAACCAGTCCCCCGTTTATCCGGCTGAGTTGCGCGGCAAGATTGCCGACTATTCCCAGGCCAAGCGCCATGCCGTATTCGCCCAATTTGATATCGGCGCGGCGGACCGCCTGCAGAGAAGTCGCCCCCAGGCAGGCGTAAGACGCCTGGGCATAACTCACGTTATCGGGAATCGGGACGACTATATTTACCGGAACATTGGCGTAACTGGCGTGATGCGCTCCGTCTCCGCCCATTGCCGCCACTCGCATTCCGACTTTCAAGTCTTTTGCGTCACCTTTGATTTCAAGGATTTCCCCGGCATTGGCATAGCCGAAATTCTGATCTTCAGCTTCCGGGCTGCTTTTTTCCCGTTTGCTTTTTACGCCCGCCATTTCCGTTCCGGGGCTGATAAGGGAAGTATGGACTTTTATCAATACCTCATTTTCTTTAAGTTCCGGCAGTTCCTCAATACGGGTTTTTACTTCTCCGCATCCGGTAATTATTGCCGCAAGACGTTTCATAATTTATTTCCTGTATTTGCTAACGAAAATAACCTTTACACCTCTTCAAAAACAATCATGGCGTAACCGTCAATTTTGGGAACCGTGACTTCAATATAACCGTCATCCGTAACCGTAAACGGCAAGTCCTGTTTCCGGGGCGCAAGATATATTTTAGTTATTTTCCG
>JBAYCO010000170.1:0-8048 GCA_041668685.1 Victivallaceae bacterium
AAAACGCTTTGCGGTCCAGCGCCTGCGCCGCCACGACCACCGTTTCGGCGGTGCGCCCCTGCGCTTTGTGGGAAGTCGTCACCCAGCCGTATTTGAATGTCGAATAATCCGGCGGCATATCAATCAGCTCACGCGGTTTACCGTCCGGATATAACAGCATCACTTTTCCCGGTGTATCCGTGACTTGGGCGATATTGCCGTTATAAATCTTCCGGTCGCGCAGATTGACATTAAACTGGATCAGGTCGCCTTTACAGAGTTCGATTTCACGCATCTCACCGGCTTCAATAAAATCTGACGCCGCTTTCGCATACAGGCATTTTCCATTGTCGAGGTAAAGCATTCCGTCTTCACTGCGTTCGACCGTTGCCGTTTCACCCGCACGGCCGATATCCTTCATATTCCGAATGAACGCGATCACAGTTCCCGGAGCATAATTCGCCGCGTCCTTCAAATAGGCTTTCGGCTTACTCCACGTCCGGAAGATTTTCGCGGTTTTACCGCTTGAAGCGACCGAGCCGGACGCTTTGAGTTTTGCCCGGACCGCGGCGGTCAATTTATCGCCTTCCTCATGCGTCGGCGCCACCAGTAGAGAACGGTCGATGAACTCGCCGTTCTCAGTATATTCCATATAGCTCTCTGCCGCTTCTTCAAGATATTTCGTTTTTCCCTCACGGATAAATCCGTTCCGGTCAAAACGCTCGAACGCCGCCTCGAATTTGCCTAACGCGCACTCTGAAATCCCGCGCCGGTATTCCTCGTTTTGCTGGCGGTAAATGTCGCTCAGTGAAAAACTTTCTATCTTTGAATGATCCTCCAGCAGGCGGAAAAAATCGCCCGATTCCACCGCCGTATGCTGGCGCGCGTCCCCCACAAAGAGAACCCGGTAATTATTCATTCGCGCCGTTTTTATCAGTTCAACACCCTCGCGCAATGAATTTAAGCCCGACTCATCAATAATCACATAACTTCCCGCAGGTGGCTTTTTCTGGCTCAGGAGAAAAGCCGCCACGGTTTGCGACTGCTCAAAGCCTTCCTGTTTCAATACGTCCGCCGCCGAATTAGTCGGGGCGATCAGATGAATGTTTTCAAGTCCGCCTGAACGCAGTCCCCGGCACAACTCCTGAAGCGTGGAAGTTTTACCGGCTCCGGCTACCCCTCTAAACAGATTGAAACGATCCCTGGAATTCAATATTCCGTGAACCAGTTCGGACTGCTTTTCCCTTGACGCTTCTCCCGGAAATGCCGAAAAATTCGGCGCGATCGGTTCAAAAACGTCTTTCTGCTCCTCCACCGCTTCCACCGCGTAAATCTCCCGTTCGATCACTTCCTCCGGCGATACCCAGGGATTGACTGCCAACCCACCGAGATTCCGCAGTTCCGGCATGCGTGCCGCTACTTTTTTCAAGGTTTCCAGATTCACCATACCCAGATTCTGATTCAGTGCCTCGGCCAGCACTTTATCCAGCTTTACCACGCTTTCCCGTTCATAAACCAGCGACAATACTTTCCGCAGGGATTCTTCCGCGATCACAGAGCTATGAAAAATAACCCACTCATCACGATATGCTTTACGGTAAAGTTGTTCCAGCGCCACTTGCTGATCCTCGCTCAACTGCGACATCTGGTATTCCCGAACCTTTTCTTGCGTCGAACTCTTCATTTTCACGCTTCGCGTCGACACAGAAAGATAATTATTCTCTGTCAGCGTCGGTTTTCGACCGTGCTCCTCAATGAATTTCGCTTCCTCTTTCTCAATCTGCTGCCGCCGTTTCGAGAAGAGCTCCATAACATCTTCCGGCACCCCCTCGATATCCTTCCAGACGATATTACCTTTTTCGTCTCGATGATCCCTTAACTTGTAGCCAAGCGTCCGGCATTCCTGCGCCAAACGGTTATGATAGACCTTACCCGCATACCGGATAGCACGACACATTTCCAAGCTCTCCAGAGCCTTGAATTTCCCTTCAGAATCCTTTGTAACATTCACCACCACATTATGAGTATGCAACTGTGGATCAAGCGCCCGGCTCGCGTCATGCGTAAAACTCGCGTACACGATTTTACCAGTAATATCAAGATTGTTTGTCCGCACATTATCACCCTTGCGAACCCTCACCGCCGCCAGTTTTTCCAGCTCCGTCATTGCCTCCGCAACCGCAGTTTTATGTGCCTCCATCAATCGCTCATCCCATAAAAACATCACCGATACCGATTTCGGAGCCGCACACTGAAAATCGAAAAACCGCACCCCCGTCATCACCGTTCTCTGCGTCAGTTTTTTACCCCTTAATGGATTAATATTCCGTTGAAACAAACTGAAGGTTTCCGTATCAACTTCCTTATCCATCAGGAGAAAATTATATGCCAACTTACCTTGCCAGATACCGACTATTTTCTCATCCTCCGAATAATAATCGTTCGCCGCCAGATGATTCGCGTAAAACGCTTTTCCAGCACCGTTGACCGCTTTGATTTTCGTCATATTAAACACTTTTTCGCACCTTTAAAAAGAATCGGAAATTCATATCCCGAAAGCAAAATAAAGAGCTTAAAAAACATTTACAATAGAAAAAAATCCGCAACGTAGTCCGACAACATTAGATCAACACTTTTGAGAATTAGTAAAACGCAATACCCCTTACGTTGTTAGGCTCTGTGAAAAAGCGGCAAAAAGCGGGAATCTGCGGCAAAAATTTTGTTCCTTTTTGCCGCTTTTTGCGAGATGGCATTTTTCGGGTTTGGAAGCGATAAAATGCGACAATTTGCAGCCAAAAGCGAGGAAAAAGTGGGCCGATAACGTTGCGTTGCCACCTTGAAATTTGCCTTTCCGGGGACGGCATTTTAGCTTATTGAAAAACCAAACAGAAGGAGTTTTTTTATGTCATCGACGCCGCCATATCAAAGCAAACTGATCCCGTACCAGAAGGAGATTTTCCGCATGTGGTACAACGAACGCGCCACGCTTAAAACCATTCAAACCTTTCTCAATAAGAAATCCGTGAGCATTTCGTTGTCGGCGCTTTCCCGGTTTATCAAACGACGACAGCTCCGAAGTGATCCACATGACAGTTCAACAACAAAGTCGAAACGCTTATTGCGGGATAACCGGGACCAGGTATTGGCGACGCTTGAAAAGTTGATGAGAGAGAATTTGTCGGAATAAAGTTTTGCGTATTGTCATCCTGTCGTTTAATTTAAGGGTATTGATTTTTGCAAAATTTTAGGGTTGTGATAAATTTCCATACAGAGCCATTAACGAATTGTAAGGAAATAGTGAAATGAAAACAAAGCTATTACTCTTATCACTAGCGCTGTTATGGGTATGTAACATGCGTGCAGATAACGTTCATAACGAAATTTCTGAATTATTTATTGCCGTTTTTAAAAGACAATTTTCATCTCGTTTAGTTAAAGGTATAGTCGCTTCTCATTTTGATAAAACTTTACAGGAAAAATTACCGGACGATTTGAATAAAACTGCAAATTTAACAGGAAAATTATTTTTCTTTGTATTGTCTGAATATCTGAAGGTAAATGAACTTAAAAAGAATATCACGCTTATAGTATACCCTCTCCCCGAAGGCTATAGACATGATATGATGAAATTAAATGATTCCAAGTTGACATCAGTCAAAGCCAGTTTATTTGACACTGGTCCAATAACACGCAATTATTTAGTCAAAGTACAAATGGGGCTCGGCGTACCCAGTGAAAAAATCATTTTTATATCAATGTGGAAAATTCACAGTAAATTTTTCATTGTACCTGCTGCATGTGTTTTAGGCAACAAGTCATTTCCCGAAGCCGCAGGTCAACACTATAATATTAAATCAAGCAATTTTACCTGGGATGCCCAAAAACTAGAACGCTTTGTTAAATTTTTAAGGGAAATAAAACAAATTGATACTTTAACTTTAAAGGGAATGCTTGCTAACGATTTCAGCCAGAAAAAGCATTTAACAGCACATCCATTGATATGCCATGAAAGTGGAGATTACCCTGGAGGAACTGAAATTATATTTGTAAAACAGTCAAATCCTGAACAATGGGTACATGTTGTTTTCCCTAAAAACCTGGATGCGCCCAGAAACTTAAAAAAAGAGATAAACCTGCAAGGTTATTTTCAGGGAATACAGAATAAAAAAACATATACGAATAAAACAGTTCATAAAAAGATTCCAGATAATTACAAGTATTTTGTGGCCAGGTCATGGGAATATCAAAGATGAAACATTTTTTAACAACACTGCTCATCCTCTTATGGATGAATTATGTGTTTTCTCAATCGAAACAAATCAGCAAAATACTCGAAGATGTAAGAGGTATACATATATTTGAGTTTCAGATCCATAAGGATTTAAAACCATATATTTTCAAATTATACGGTAACAAAAAATCCAATCATATTGAAAAAATAGAAATTATCATAAAAGGCGAAGCATCACCGTTTCAGTCAATATATACTATCTCACAATCTCCATATAAGGACGCAAAATACTTTGAAGCTGTTGATATGAATTTTGATGGGTACAAGGATATCAAGCTTTTGGACTGGTGGGGAGCCACAGGCAATAAGGGGTATCGTTGTTGGCTGTACAGCCCTGAAAAGAAAAGGTTTTATATAAATACAGACTTGTGGAAATTATGCAGCCCACAATTCGATTATAAAAAAAAGAAAATTTACGAATATAGCAATGGGGGACATACAGGTATGATTTATTCCGCAAGTACCTGGACCCTTATTGGCGGGAAACTGATATGTGTTGGATCTGAATCTCAAGAATATGTGAAAGAAAAGAACCATTATCTCAGAAAACGCTTTAAGTTAATTAATGGTAAAATGGTGGAAGTCGAACAAAAAATCATTAAAGAAAAAACTTATTGAAACCCGGCAATGAAAATTGGTTTTTACAGACAATCATCTTAACCGTTCTAATGACATATCAGGACATGTAATCAAACATCGCAAGCAATATCCTGAACAATTGCCTGATATTGAAAATTAAATACAATCAATAGAGGTATCTATGAGGAAAATGGTTCCTGTTGCCGTTTTACTTATCGGCTTGGCAAGCATATGTCCGGCAAGGGCAATAATGGACCCTTGGTATAAAGACGTGTACTGGTTATGGGACAGCAACAAAGAAACGGCATTTAAAGCTATCAGTCGTAATGACTATCCGACTTTCTACCGGATGATCAGGAAAGGCGTTGACGTAAACGCGGTCAACGCCAGAGGCCATTCTTTATTATGCTGTGCGATTGCTGAAGAACGTTGGGAAATGTTTTTGTTGCTTTTAAAGAATGGAGCTGATACAAAGAAATATAAATATGACCCTAAGTTTGACAATGATTCGGAACTGTATTGGGCTGCATTTCGCGGCCGGCTGGATATGTGCAGCATGTTGTTAAAATCCGGAGCTGATTCCAATATGGCCTGCAGGGGTAAAACAGCTCTTATTGCCGCGGTGGAACGCGGAGATTACGCCATGACCGAAATGCTTCTAAAAGCTGGCGCCGATCCTAATTACGGAAGCGGTTGGGGGCCAGCGCTGCATGTTGCAAGCCGAGGCTATGGAACGGAAATTATTAAATTATTATTAAAATATGGCGCGAAAGTCAATACTCTGCACGAAGGCAGGTCAGCATTGGCCGAGGCTGTTGACAGAGACCGGGATTTTCAGTTTAATTCAATTACTAAAGCCGAAATACTGCTTGCCGCAGGCGCTGATGTTAATTTGTATAAGGAATCTTTTTTTAGAAATAACTTCCCTCTTCATTTAGCGGTTTTGTCTGGAAATACGGAATTAGCCGCAATGCTGATAGCTCATGGAGCCAATGTGAACGAAAAAATTGTTATTCCTTCTGCTTTATCTGCGCATTTGCAACCACCTAAGAAACGGTTCGATATGGCTTCCGGACAGGCTGTAAAGAAAAAACAGAAAGAAACTGTTTCTTCGCCTTTGTCGGCGGCAATAAAAACCGGGTATCGACCAATGGTTGAACTTTTGCTGAAGCATGGAGCCAAAACAACGGCAAAACAGCTTGATGAAATCAAAAAAATAAAAGTTCCCGGGAAACCGGAAACACTGGATTTGTTTAAAATATTATACGGACAATATGCCTGCAAACATAGTCGTTATGAATTGGTCAAACGGATAATAGCGACGGGAGCAAATGCAAACACACTTAATGAATCCCACCAAAGCCTGTTGGAAAAAGTAGCTTCAGGACGGGGTTCCATCGACTTGTTGAAATTACTCTTGCAACATGATGCCAAGTATAAAAGTTACGCCCTGAAAGACGCCGTGGATTCAGGCAGCATCGATAAAGTGAATTTATTATTGAAGCACGGCGCCGAACCGAACATTGTTTCCAAGCTTGCGTTATCAGCTCCTACCGCTGTTTTTTACCTGAATAAAAATGCCACAATTATCCTTCCTCTGCTGCTGAAAGCAGGAGCTGACCTCAATCAAAAGAATTACAGAAGGCAAAACCTGCTGGCAGTTAATTGTTACGCCCATAGGGATACTCTGGTATACAAGTCTTTAATTAAAGCTGGAGCCGACTGGCGGAACCTTGATAAATATGGACAGAGTATCGCCGAATCAATTATTTCTGCTGACTATACCGGGCGCTGTACCGGAGAAATAAAAGTTTTGCTTGATCAGGGGACAGACCGCAAAAAGATCAGGGAACTGGCAAAAAAATATGACCGGGAGAACTTGCTTTTCCTGCTGAATCATATCTGGGAAAAGAAATAAAACTATTCCACTAAGCAATGGGCCAACTTATCCGTTACCAAGCTTGAGAAGCCTATCCTCCAAACTTAGAAGAGTAGAAAGATATTAAAAAAACGCTTTTCATAATTCCTGTAAATAATGAGATTGGAAATATTTGGATTAATTGGTAAAAGTTTGAATAGTCAATAAAATCGGATATATTGGATAGACTAGAATTCTGTAGGAGAAAAGCTTAACATCCGATTATTGGACAATACTGAATATGATTATCAGAAACACAGGTACGAGCAAAAAGAAAATATTATTTATTGTTGGCTGTGTGTTTGTTTTATCTATTATTCTTCGCGAAATCGGTATTTTTGATTTTAACTTCTATAGCTTTCAAATGTCTTCGACGCAGTCTTCCCAAAAAAATCAAACCAACATGGGGAAAAAGAAAGGATTCAGCTACCATCTGGTCGTCAAATATAAATCCGAAACCATACTCAATTACACGCACCTTTATACTGGAACGCATCCACCGATTGAAATAAAAGCTAATCTGGCAGAACCGGTATACTCAGGTAATTATGCTTTGCCATTTGTCAAGAACTTTCAAATAACATATCAATGTAACTTTGCATCAGTAAAATCTTCACAGAATCAGACAATAAAAGGTAAAGTGGAGGGAACGGTAACGGCTAGAATTCGTGGATTCTGCTCCCGTATCAAAGCCAAAGAACTGGCAATGAACGAGGCAAAGAAACGAATTAAATCTTATTTCCAAACCCAGTTAATCCATTAGCAAGGATTATATATGGTGAGCATAAAGATGAAAAAGAAATGTTACTTTACTATCTTTGCTTTTATTATTTTAAGCTGTCTGATCACTGGTTGCCGTCAGGAAAAACCTCCAGGATTAGACAAATTAACTAATAAAAGCCGTTTTATTCGTCATAATGCAATTAATTATTACTGCAAAGGCACTTCTCCATCGCCTGGAGTCGTTTCTGCGTTGATAGAAGTTTTATCAATAAAAGAATTATCATGGAACAACTGGGAAAAAGTTGTCAGGTTCCTTATTCGCCATGGAGGAAAATCCGGCAGGACGGCAGCCTTAAAGGCATTGGATAATGAACAGAGTGAATGTCATTGGGATTCTCTGCAACCACACATTCCTCCGTATGATTCTGAGTTAGATGCAATACTGCTCATTTAACGCTTGAATATTGAAATAATGCTGCTATATTATTTGCAACCCTAACTCAAGGAGGTTGCGGATGGCGCGAACCAAAGCCAGTATTGGAGAACTTCGAAACAGTG
>JBAYCO010000171.1:0-8030 GCA_041668685.1 Victivallaceae bacterium
AGTCCAACCGGCAATGAATGAACTCCAGTCGGAAATACGGGAGCCGAAAAAAGGGAATTCCTTTAACTGGGTAACCAGTTCAACCTCGCCGAAACTCTTATAGTTTGAATTGTAAAGTTTGTTCAGCTCTGAAATTTTATTTTGATATTTAATTTTTAGGAAACTGTGATAATCCGCTAGAGCTTTGGGATGGACTTTTATCCATAAGCGATTAAGAAGGGTCCTGACGAATTCTTCCCAGTCTTTGCGTTCTAGATCAGTATATTTTTTACGGTCGGCCGGATAGTGGCGGTGGAGCTTTATTTCATCCCAGCTTTTATAATTGGTTTTATGTGCGGTATTGTAATTTCCTATTTTATGGGTATACTGCGCACGCAGGTAAGATGTTTTGTAATAGCCTTCCGGATCCAGGAAATAACGGTTTACAAGCGGCAATTCTTCCTGGGAACCGTCAAACATCTTTTCCTTGAACGCATAATATGTATTATATAATTCAGTATCAGTATTAGGCATGATGCGGCGATTGAGATATTCCGCGCACCTGATACTGAGATAGTTCCAGCTTGTCAGTTCCAACTGCATTGCCTGGTTCATTTCTTCAAGATTGTTGTCAAAGCGTTTGACCAGCATTCTTTTGAAACGGCGCAAATTGACCGGGATCGTCCTTCTTGAACTATAGGTCTGGATGAAACTCAAAGCATAATAATAATGTTTATAATTGCGTTTTTTAATGAACTGGTTCCAATTATTGACAAACGCTTCGTTAACGCTTTTTGCTTCAGGAAGTTCGAGTTGCTTAAAGTCACCGTTTTGAATGTCATAAGCAGCCTGGAAAGGGATGCTTTTTTCATTAAAGATTGACTCGACCGATTTTTGGTACATTGCTTTCTCATCAATCAAAAAACTTGGGATAAGCTTATTCTCGGACAGGTCGGAGTTACTTTTCGAACTGCCGCTGATCATGAGGGTGAACGGATAAATCATGGTTGTCGCGCCGATTATCAGGGAAATAGAAATGAACCAGATCAACAATCTGACTTTTATGTTTTTTCTGCCTATTTCGGAAATAATACCCATTATCTTTAGTCCTTTATATTAAATTATTTTTTACCCGCGGCTTTGAACTCGACTTTCGACAGGATCTGCAACTGATAAACCGTAAAGCCTATCAGCATGAAACCAAGCATCCACGCCATTGCGGTTGCCTGCCCCATCTGTAAATACGTGAAAGCTTTTTTCCAGATACTCAGACCTGCCGTTTCGGTATTGGCGGCGCCGCCGGTCATTACCAGGATTTGTCCGGTCGAACGAGTCCATGATCCGATAAATACGCCAACGAAGTTAATTATGATGAGCGCCTTCAAGGTCGGGAATATTACAAACAGAATCTTGTCGATGAAAGTCGCGCCGTCAATATCAGCGGCTTCGTAATAATCATTAGGAATACCTTTTAAAGCCGCCAGATAGATCAGGCACCCCGGTCCCATTCCCGCCCAGACCATCGGCAGAATACAGGAGAGCATGGCGGTTTGGCTGTTGCCGAGCCAGTTGTAGGGAAGCGGAGTAAAGGAGAAAAGACGGCTGGGTATGAGTTTCAGGCTGGTCAAAAATTCCTCGTTGCCCTGAAAGAAAATCGGTGTTGCCAGGTTGGCAACACTGTAAAAGACGAATAAACCGGCAATAGTACACAGCCACATTGCCAATTTCATTTCATAGAATTGCAAACGCCGGGAGAATGCCAGGAAAATCGCCAGCAACCCTACGGCAATCGCCAGGAAACCGATTGCGGGTACGTTCATGATTACTCTATTCATCAGTCCGTATTCCGAGGCTTCAAAAAATTGTTTCCACAGCACCATGGTAACCAGCCCGGTAATAACTGCCGGCAGATAATAAATAGTTCTCAGCAGGATTTTACAGCGGGGCACCTCCTGGAGGAATATTGCCAGAATGACCGGCGGCAGAAATGTCAGGGTCATTGTCAATATGCTGTAGCGTATAGCGTTGAACAAAGAGTTCCACCAACTCGAATCCCAGAGCAGATTAGCGAAATTGTCAATCAGGACAAGGGTTGATTCTCCGATTATCTTGTAGTCGAAAAAGGCCATATAGGAACCGCGGATAAGCGGCACATAATTCCATACGGCGATAGAGGCTACGGCCGGGATAAGTATAAAATACGCCCAGAAATATCTCCTGAACTGCCACGAGCCTTGTTGGGAGCCGTCGTCTTTCGGCGGAGAAAATATGACAAATATCCTGCGTAATACGAAAAAGAATGCAATCGCTATCCCCGTAAACAGAGTCCAGGCGGAAATTCGGCGCCACATCATTTCCCTAGGAGATATTTTACCGATCATAATTTCGTTGGCATAGGCGCAGGCATCCTGCAAAATCTTTTTGAGCTGGCGTTCCCGCTCTTCGCTTCCTACGGGGGGAAGTTTATGGTTGATTTCCATTTCTTCGGCCAACTGTATGGGCTTGGTCATTTCATCGTAGGCGAAATTACTGTTTTTACCATATGGTTCAGGCTGTCCGGTCGCGATTGAGATTTCAAAAGTTTCCTCCCAACCTTTCGGCACCAGTTTCAGGATTTCGGAATACCCGAACATTTTTAGATATTTGGGATTGAGAAATTTTCCCATCCCGCCTTCCACCATTATCTTGGTGCGAAGCCTTTGTGCCGGCATGCTGTCATAATAGAACATGTATTCCCATGCGGCGTCACGAACGATTGGGCTTTTTATTTGGGAATAAAGTCCGAACATCCTGGAGTTCAGTTCGCCGCCGCGGTTGCCGCCGGGGCCAAGCGGAACCGGAGCCATTCCGGTTACTTCCGGCTGTATGGTTGACAGGAGGGTTTCCTCAATATAGGCGAACATCATCGCAAGTTCACCACGTTCCCATTTCGCGGTAACTTCGCTGGCTTCCTTGTAGGCGAACCCCCGTCTTTTCTTGCCGTTTTTATCGGTCCATTCTTCAGCCGACAGGCGAATATAGAAATCCAGCGCTTTGACTGCGGCATCGGAATCAAACGTACATAACCACGAGTCTTTTTCTGAATTATAGGTCATTATCTCGCCGCCCGCCGACCATAGAAACGTTATCCAGAACCATGATTCATGGAAACCGCGGCCAAGACGGATACCGTATCTGCCGTTGGCCGGGTCAGTCAACTTTTTGCAGGCGTTATAAAAGTCTTCCCAAGTCCATTTGGCGGTCGGAGGATCAACTTTATATTCGTCGAATAAATCTTTGCGGTAAAGCAGTACTTTGCCTAGAAGCCCGCCGTAAGGCATTGTCCACCAGTGCATTTTTCCATTCGGCCCCTTGCGGCGGCATACCGGCATGATCTTTTTATGGACGCGCTGACTTATTTGTTCAGGAGTCAGTTCCGCGTAATATCTGTCGAGCGGTTGAATAAAACCGTTGCGGATGTAATTATCGGATTTGCGGAAGTTAATGTACAGGATATCCGCGGCCGTATCACCGGCTATTGCCAGCAGGTCGCTTTCCACACCGGTAACTGTGATGCCTGAGAATTTTTCGAGGACTACTTCCACATTGTCCCAGTTGTAGTTACCGTATTTTTTGGGATCGGCTTTGTATTTGTCGCGGTATTTTTTTGCAAATATTTTCGGGAAATCTTTTTTAAACTGTCTTACTACTTCAACGTCGGCACGTACGTTAGGAGCAGGATCTCCAGGATCCGGCAGGGTCCATAATTTTACATGGATTATAGTTTTTCCATCTTTTTCCTCGATATACCCGGCTTGGGCGGGCATGGAGGCAAACAGTCCCACTAATGCCAGATATAATACTGACAGTAAGCCGGTCTTTCTCATTTGAGCTCCTTTTTTGAAATTATTGCAAAAATTATGTTTGGTTTACCTGGAATTCAAATATCCATAGCTGATCCTGTAAATGCTAATATAAAAGCGCTATCCGGAATTACCAATTGAAAAAATAAAAAAACGCTTTTTTTTTAGTAATGTCACGATATGGGAGAAGAATATCTTATCTTGCTTACTCTCAATATCTTGTGGTCTAAAAAAATATTGCGGCTATGATTTTTTAATGAGAAAAAAATAATATTGGTATATGTTGGTATATATACTGTATTTTCTATTTTTAACTATATCTCGCTATACCCTGATGTACAGGAGTTGCAATAAGGCGGGTAACATAATAAAAGTTTTTTTATTTACATTGAATTTTACAAGGACTGATTAAGTGTTAAATTATGAAAACAGCTTAAATTTCAGGAGAACGAATGGAATCTGTACGGGACTTCGAAAAATCCAATAAATTTCATTTAATCAGTTCAAACCGCTTGGAAAACTTGACTGTTGATCTTGTCGAACGCATGAATACCCCATGCGACAAAGCGGTACTTGCTCCCGAAACGATTATTGTCCAAAGTCCCGGAATGGAACGTTATCTGCGCTTGAAAACGGCTGAAATTCAGGGTATCTCGGCTAATCTGGATTTTCCTTTTCCAAGGAATTTTACTTCCGAATACGTATTCAAGCCGTTGCTGGACGGGAAGAAGGAAAACGTCCTCGATTCTGACGAACTTGCCTGGAATATTTTTAAAATCCTGCCTGAAGCAGCCGAAAGTAACGCGGATTTCAAGCCGTTGCGTTCATATCTTTCCGGCGATTCTTCCGGGCTCAAAGCCTTCCAGCTTTCGCGGCGCATCGCAAGTTTGTTTGAACAATACGCGGTTTTTCGCCCGGATATTGTACGCAAATGGGCTTTCGGCAATAATCCGTTACGGGAAAATCCGCATGGCGCATGGCAGGCCGAACTGTGGAAAAAAGTTATTCCATATTATAACGGGTTCCATTTTGCCGACCTTTATTTTCATTTTCTGAAATGCGCCTGGCCTGAAATTTACGGTGAATCAGCCTTGAAATCACCGGAATTTTCCGAATTGAAGGAACTGAAACGAATATTCCTTTTCGGTTTTTCGGCGATGGCCCCGGTTTTTCTGGACCTGTTTTTGGCGGTTTCGAAATACATTGACGTTTATTTCTATTACCTGAACCCCTGCGAGGCCGAATGGCAGTACGATTTAAGTGAACGCGCCCGGCTGCATCTGCAAGTAGAAAAGGCCGATTTCCAATTCGAAAGCGGTTTTGAACAAGGTAATGTTTTGTTGACTTCGCTGGGCGGGCAGGGGAGAGAGTTTTTCGCCCTGCTGGGCTCCGCCGATCTTGATCCCGATACGCGGTTCAACGACTGCGGCGGAGCGGAAAGCCTTTTAGAAAAAATACAGCGGGATATTCAATTGAATGAAAATCCGGCGGCGGAAAAGGTTTTGCCGGGCGACCGCAGCGTCCAGGTGCATTCGTGCCACAGCCCGATGCGGGAAGTCGAAGTATTGTTTGAAAACCTGACGGCGATGTTCCAGGCTGACCCGACGCTGCTGCCGAAAGACGTACTGGTTCTGACGCCGGATATCAATACGTATTCTCCTTATATTGACGCGGTTTTCAGATCCCGTGACGAAAACGACCCGCGGCGTTTTCCGGTTACACTGGCTGACCGCAGTCAAGCCATGGCGTCCCAGGATGCGGAAACGTTCTTGAATATCCTGAAAATACCCCGCGGCCGCTTCAAGGCGTCGGAAGTCATGGCTATATGGGAAGCTCCGGCGGTAGTAAAAGCGTTCGGGCTTGACGAGAAAATGGCGGCGCTTGTCCGGCAATGGATCATTGACGCCAGGATTTTCTGGGGCGTGGACGGTGAATTCCGTGAAGAAACCGTCGGCGTTAACTATAGCGAACAGTCCTGGCGGCAGGGTATAGAACGGATACTGGCGGGTTTTGCCCTCGGCGGTGAAGCCGGGGGCGGCGGGACTTTTACTGTTGACGGACAGGAAATACTGCCTTTTCATTGCTGTGAAGGCGACAGCGCACTGTTGTTAGGTAAACTTGTTGAATTTCTGGAAGCGTTATTTGCTCTGCGGGTTCAACTGAAAAGCGACCGGGATATTGACCCGGAGGCTTTTTCCGCGGACTGGTGGGACAATATTCTCAATGGCATAATAGGCGGATTCTTTCCTGAATCCGCAACGGGACTTTTGCGTGAGGCGGTAAAAAACGTTTTGGACGCGGTTCGGAAGAGTGAATATAATGGCGTTATAAGTTATGAAATTATCTATGAGGAACTGTCCACGTTTTTTGAAAGAAGCGTGGTCGGCGGCGGTTTTCTGCGCGGCGGGATAACTTTTTGCGAAGCCCGTCCCATGCGCAGTATTCCGTCCAGGGTAATATGTATTTTGGGGCTGGATGAAAAAAGTTTTCCGCGCCGGGAAAAACATTCGTCATTCGACCTGATGGCGGACAAGCCGCGTTTGGGCGACCGTTCGGCGCGCAAAGATGACCGCTATCTGTTTCTGGAAGCTCTTTTATCGGCACGGGATTGTTTTTACGCAAGTTACGTGGGGCAGGGGATAAAGGATAACGAACCCCGCCCGGCAAGTGTGGTTTTGTGCGAACTGCTCGATTATATCAGCGAAAATTACGCTTTGCCGAAAACAGATCTGCTTACGGAACATCCGCTTCAGGCGTTCAGTTGGAAATACTTTATTGCTGAAAATTCCAAAGCCGGTTATTGTGAGAAACTGGGCGTGAAAGCGGCTGATAATCTGATTTCATATTCGGCGGAAGACGCGGAACTGGCGCGGCTGCGTTTTGCCGAACCCGCGACCGGAGAGTTTGCTGAACGGGAACTGCGGAAGATACCGGAGGAATTGTTCAGGATCAGCCTTGATGACCTTTGTGGTTTTTTCAGCAACCCGGCAAAATATTTTCTGGTAAAATGCATTGGGACAAATCCCCGGGTGCGGGATTTGCCGGAGCTGGCGGACAGCGAAAGTTTTGAGATAGAGAGCGGTTTGGATACTTATAAACTGGCCGAAAACATTATCAGGAAATACCTGGCGGAATGGCATAAACGCGACCGGAATGAACTGCGGGATGAATTGAGCAGGCGTTTTCAGGCCGAAGGACTCCTGCCGCTTCGGGCCTGGGGGGATATTGAATTTGAAAAGTTTTTCGAGGGCTTTGAGCCTTTTGCGGAAAAGTTGAGCGTCGCGATCAGGGAACCTCTGCCCGGAGTCAGCGGCGAGCGTGCTTTTGACAACGGGGTTTCGCTGCGGGCGGACTTTGACGACCTCTATAAAATAGATGACCGGATTTGCCAGTTGCAATTCAGGTATTCAAACATTAAGGCAAAGCATTTAATTCAGGCCGCAATATACGAGATCGCCGCAAAAGCCATGGGAACAGTTCCTGAAAACGCTAAATTGCATCTGGTAGGGAAAGATGCGGAAAGGGAATTAAGTTCTGAAAACGCCTCTAAGAAACTGACGCGTTTAACGGAAATTTATCTTGCGGGATTGCGTAAGCCCCTGCCGTTTTTCCCGGATACGTCATTAGCGTATGCGAAAAACGGTGATATCAACAGTGCACTTCGTAAATGGGAAAGCGGCGATTATCATACGGGTGACGGCGATAATCCTTATATAAATTGTTGTTTCGGAAAAGTTTTCCGGGCAACGGATGAATTCAAACGCGTTTCAGAGGAAATAACGGAGCTGTTGGGGTTGAAAAGTGTCTAACGAATTTAACATATTGACTCACCCTTTGCGGATGGGGACGCAGAGCCTGATCGAGGCCGGCGCCGGAACTGGTAAAACGACGGCGTTAGAAAACCTTGTCTTGCGTTTACTCATTGACGGCGTAACGCTTCCGGACGGCGGTTCCAGGCGGCTGGCAATTTCTGAAATACTGCTTGTCACCTTTACGGAAGCCGCTACTGCCGAACTCATTCAGCGCGTGAGGAGCAGTATTTCCCGTGCCCTTGATATTCTCAAAAACGGTGAATTTAACGACGATATATGCTCAAAAATCCTGCAAAACAGCTCCGGGAAAAAAGAGGAAATCAAAGCGGCGCTCCATATGGCGCTCCTCAGTTTTGATGAAAACGCTATTTCAACTATTCACGGCTTCTGTCAGAAA
>JBAYCO010000172.1:0-8018 GCA_041668685.1 Victivallaceae bacterium
CCCCTGCGGGCGGCGTTTATCCGTTTTTCGTCCGGGACCACCGGGAACAGCAAAGGAGTAGTATTGTCGCACCGGGCAATTGTCGAAAGAACCGCCGCCGCCGATAAAGCGCTGAAGATAAGCCCGGCAGACAAAATCCTGTGGGTACTGGACATGTCTTTTCATTTTGTGGTGACGATCCTGCTTTTTCTGCGCCGCCGCGCGACTATCGTGCTTTGCGGTTCGCCCTTGCCGGAGAAAATGTCGAAGGCTTTAGCTGAAAACCGTATCACTGTGATTTACGCGACGCCGTACCATTACGGTTTAATGACGCGCTTTGACCTGTTCGCGCCCGCAATGCTGAAAAATGTCAGGCTGGCGGTTTCAACGGCAATGAAACTGTATCCGGAACCGGCGCGGCTCTTCATGGAAAAATTTGGGTTCGGGTTGACCCAGGCCTACGGGATTATCGAAGTCGGGCTGGTTTTCGTCAATAGCTCAGGGCTGCTGGAAAAATGTGATTCGGTCGGGACTCTCCTGCCGGATTATCAGTTGAAATTACGCGACCCCGATAAAGAAGGCCGTGGAGAAATCATTTTGTGGGGGCCAGGAATGTTCGACGCCTATTTTGACCCGTTTATCCTGCGGGAAGATTTGTTTAAGGACGGCTGGTTCGCAACCGGCGATGTCGGGAAGCTCGACAAAGACGGTTATTTGTATATCATGGGGCGGAGCAAAAACGTCATTAATTTTATCGGCATGAAAATATTTCCCTACGAAGTGGAAGAAGTTATTTTGTCGCATCCCGCAGTATCCGAAGTCAAAGTTGAAGGAAAACGGCACGATAATTTCGGGGAAATCCCAGTCGCGTTTGTGGTTCCTGAAAAAAAATATTCAGGCGACGAGGACGAGTTGAAAAAAGAACTGAGAAAATACTGCCTGCGCCGCCTTGTCGCGTACAGCGTCCCGAAAGAATTCATTATTGTTCCCGAACTGAAAAAAACCAGAAGCGGAAAAATACGGCGGGGAAATGAATAGATTAAACATAAAGGAATTCCATGAAACTCGATATTGTCCCGCGGTCTGGCGTGATCTGATGACGGATTTTCTGGCTTTTTTCACTTATCATGTCAATCCCTACAAAAGCGTTATGCCGCAACTGAAGAACGCCATGGAAAAATCCGGCTGCGCCCGGATCGTTGATTTTGCGGCCGGCAACGGCACGTATATTTTGAAAGTGACGGCAGCGCTTGACCCGGAAACGAACAAATACAACGCCCTGCTTTGCGACAAATTTCCTAATGCGGAAAGTGCCCGGAGAATTGAAAAACTTTCCGGGGGCCGGATAAAATATATTTTGGAACCTGTTGATATATTGGACGAAAACGAGAAGCCTCAAGGTTTTTGGACGTTGTTTTCCGGGGCGCATCATTTATCTCCGGAGCAATTGAGAACTTTTACGGAATGCGCTGTCAGGCAAGATTGCGGCATCGCGTTTTTCGAATATTCCGACCGGGGGATTTTACAGGCGCTCCTGCCGTCGTTATTCGTGCCTTTCCTGGTATTGCTGCTGACGCCGCTGATCAGTCCGTTTTCATGGCGGCGGCTTTTCTGGACGTATATAATCCCGGTCGTGCCGCTTTTAGTAATG
The DNA here is from genome assembly GCA_041668685.1 of Victivallaceae bacterium. GTDB lineage: Bacteria > Verrucomicrobiota > Lentisphaeria > Victivallales > Victivallaceae > JAHOYW01. The sequence goes on from JBAYCO010000172.1 coordinate 1,631, forward strand.
GTTGACGGTTTTATTTCCCATTTGAAAAGTTATTCTGCAGCCGAGTTCGAGAATATTGTCGCCGGAATAGACGCTCCCCGATATAAATTTGAATGCGGGCGCAGGCGAATACTTATGAAAACCTGTCCGATCACCTGGTTTATCGGTTATCCGGACCACCCCAGTCACAGATAAAAGCAACGGTCTGAATCCCCCACTCTCTCTGAAAAGCCGGAGTCTGCAAAAGCCCTTTGCGCAACGGGTTATGCGTCTACAATCAAAAAAAACACCAGCTGCACTGGTGGTATGCACCAGCCCTAATTTTGTAATACCAAATTTCTATTATTAGGAAAATCAAGCAGTAATACGGTAAAAATTTTTACTGTGGTTTATTCTGAAAATGCTCATAAATGGCCTATTTCTGCTTTTTGCCCCCCCCCACGAGGCGAGCAAGCCGGAGTGGATACCAGCAAACACTAACTTCTTCAGCGGAACGCTGTCAACGGCATTTTTACAATGCCAGACGCTAAATTATTCCCATGAACCAGGATGCCATTTTTCAGGCATTTTTTTACCGGAACGCAGATTATCAATAACAGGAGCTAAAAACTTTTTGATAACCGCTATAACATCAGCCATGTTTTCCGGGGCATGAATTTGTTTTAATTTTCTTCTAAAGGCACTCCATTGGAGCTTTTTCGCTTCAATAAAGTCTGGAGAAAAAGCCGTTATTTCTTAAGGAATATCAACTTCGCGTTTTTCGAAAGTCCAAGCTATTGCATTCTTAAGTTGTGCGCCATTAAAATCAAACTGACTTGCAAGCAGCCATATATCGTAAAAATCCTTCATCCTGCTGTTTAACTGGCCAAGTTTTATCATAGCCTCAAATTTTTCAGCAATGCTGCTTTCTTTGCTGTAGCAGAGAAGTCCCGGCTCCGGTAAATCGAGCAAGACCGGTATTGAATATTTTTGGGGTTCGGGATAAACAGCATCGCCAAAGCCTATATCCAATTGAACTTTTAAAACCGCAGTATCCAGCCTGGCGGGAATCCTGATCCTTACACCCAGATACTCGGCATCCTCAGTAATATCTTCGGTAATAATATTTTCAACATCGAAGACAACTCCGTCCGGGAATTCTGTTTTCACAACGCATATGTCTTGTATTGTTTTTATAATTATTTCTGTCCTGTTTTCAATCCTTCCTAACATGTCGATATCCATTGTGGGACGAATTTCAGGAGCGTTCCAGACCCGCAGCATCAGGCCGCCTTTCAAAATGAAATTATCTACATAAGGAGAACGTCCCAAACGATAGAGAAAACGTTCCATCATATAATACTGCAACAACTCATTAAACGGACGATTTTCCGCTTTTGCCTTATTCAAAAGTTTTTGTCTGACGGAAGCCGCCACATTATTTACGTTTTTTGTGTTCACAGCATGGCCTCAAGGTAAGGAGTCATTATTCTTTCCATCCGGTTTGTTTTAGCATATTTAAGCAGTTCGTCAATTTTAAAGCGGTTTCTTTTTTTATATATTTTCAGGGCCTCCAGAACGATATCCATGCCGATCTTATTCCTGAATTTGAAACAGTCCGCAATGGTTTTCTCCGGGCTGTAAACGCGAACGGTAAAGCCGTCAAGCTTATGCTCTTCTACTCCCGTTTCAAAGGCTTTCCCTGAAAAACGGTGTACAGAGATCGGCGGATAATCAATACGCGGGGTTTCAGCCCCGTATTTGAGCGCGATATTGACCTCGTGAGGAATTTGGGTGGTGATCTCATGAAAGGCAAGGGCTGAAATAAGACATATCACCCCGTTAGGAATACGTGAGGCGACAATCTCCAGATCAGGATTGCTGGTCGGCGGAAGTTCCGCAAGCCGGTATACGCCACGGGAAATCAGCTCCAGCCGCCCACTTTTTTTCAGGTCGGAAAGTGTCTGCGGGTGGATTCCTGATTTTGCCGCTATTGAGGCACGAATAGTTCCTCCGCGTTCACGGATTATTTTAATTGCATTTTCTGTGGCTGTCCCAGTTTTCATTATGACAAATTACCTAAAAATATTTATATCTATAGTTAATTTATCAGAAAGCAAGAAAAAATCAACTATAAAACTCAATAAATTCACATTTTGTAGGCAGGTTTACCAATTTGTCTACTGTACCCCCTATTTCTCTGCAAATAATTAGTCTAATATATATTTTACATTAAAAAATATCATATAATTTCTTGGAATATTTTTTGATATTTTTTCTCGTTTTGGGTTGACAATCTCTTTAAAAGGCTCTATAATTGTTATTATTCAGTAAAAAAACATAATAAAATATCGGGAGACTGTTATTATGTTGTTTAATTCTGAAATGCTTAAGCTGGCTCGAGAAGCAAATGGCTTTTCTCAAAAAGAGCTTGCAAAAAAGATCGGAATGCAACAAGCCATACTTAGTAAATATGAACAAGGAATACAAATGCCACAAGAATCGACATTAGAAGATATTGCAGAAAAACTCGAATTCCCTGTTGAATTCTTTCAACAGGAAGGCGATCATTTTGCTAGTGGATTAGTATTTCAGCGGGCAAGGACTTCATTGTCAGCTAAAAAGAGAAATAAAATAGAAGCTAATGTAAGGTTAAGAGTTTTAGAAGCGAATAGACTTATTGGTAAAATTATCTGGGAATTTCCTGATTTTTCGGGGAAAGCATTAAGCCTGGAGGAAAAAGCAAAAGAGTTGAGAAAACTTTGGGGTATCCCTAACGGACCAATAAATGATATGGTTGAGTTATTAGAGAATAAGGGTATAGTTATCATCAAGTTTGATTTTAATGATGATAAGCTTGATGGTTTCTTTGAAAAAAGGGATACTGGAATTATTTGTATAGCGATAAATTCTGAGTTTCCAAATGACCGACTTCGTTTTACCCTTGCTCATGAACTCGGACATATAATATTACACGACGATAGTGTTCCGGGGAAAATATGTGAGAAAGAAGCCAACGCTTTTGCCGCAGAATTTTTACTGCCCAAGGCAGAACTCGTAAAAGAATTTGACTCATTTAAAGAAATTAATTTAGAAACACTTGCAGAGCTTAAGAAAAAGTGGTCTGCATCAATGGGCTCTTTATTATATCGAGCCTTCAGTTTGGATAAAATAAGTGAGAGTAAGTACAGGCGTCTATGGACTGAAATGTCGGCAGCTGGGTATCGCAAAAGAGAGCCTGATATGGGACTTAAAGAAGAAATTCCTAGTACTATAAACAGTATCTTAAAGAAGATGAGCAAAAAGGCAAGTAACAATAGCATAGCACGCAAATTAAAAATTTCTGAGACGAGGCTATTGGAGCACTATTCCGTTTTAAATCCATAACAACATGGGAGAATAAATCATGAAAAAAGAATAAAAAAAGCGATGAAAATTACAGAAAAGCTGAAACATCCACCGCTTTCCATACTCAAAGTAAAGCATATACTTAAAAGTACTTGTTGTCAAGTACTGTTTTCTAATTTTCTACAATTTTCTCCCAATTCTCGTGCATTTTCGTGCATCGCATAGGCTCTTTTTTGCCTAATTCTAATAAATTTCTCTAAATTTAGGAGATTTTATCATGGCTACGCGTTCAGTTGCACGTAGTGCCAGGACTGGGCGGTTTGTTTCTAAGAGACAGGCCACACGTAATCCTAGCACAACTGTCGTACATCGATACAAAACCAAATAAATTGTTTGTCGAGATCAAGGGACCTCCCTCCTGAATCATTTCAGGGGGAGCTTACGATTTTTCAACAAATATAAACTGTCAAAATATAGTTAAAACTAAAATTCTCGAGGTATAAAATGAATAAGAATGAAGCAAAAAATCACAAAAAAGAATACACTATCATCGTAAATACACAGGAGAAGAAGGTTTACAAAAAAGAACTTTCTTTTATGGAAATTGTCATCCTAGCCTTTGAGCATCCCCTAGTGGATGCAAACAACACTTATACTATAAAATACAGACGAGGCGTAGGAAATAAACCAGAAGGCATTCTTGCTCCGGGGCAAACAGTGAGGATTAAAGAAGGAGAAATATTCAATGTCACGCCAACTCATAAATCATAGTCCCGACCTCAGGCGACTTGTAGATGAAGGATATGATATAGAAATCAAGTCAAATTATTTACTTGTAAAAAATGTACCATATGTAACGCCAGAAAAAAAAGTGGCTTATGGGATTCTTGTCTCTAGTTTGGATTTAGCCGGAGACATCACGACTAAGCCACATAGCCATGTAGTACGTTTTGGCGGACATTATCCTTGCAATATGGATGGTACGGAGATAACTCAAATTAAACACCAAACCATCACACAGGTCATTGATGAAAAAGTCACTACCAACTACTCTTTCTCTAATAAACCTAGAGAAGGATATACTGACTATTATCATAAAATGACTACATATATTGCAATAATATCTGGCCCTGCTGAAGCTATTGATGATACCGCCACTGCGAAAATCTTTCCTGTTATTGAAACCGATGAGCAAGAATCTGTGTTTATGTACAGGGATAATGCATCAAGCAGGGTTGATATTAATTTGGTTACAAGTAAACTTGAACTTGGAAAAGTCGCAATTGTTGGACTAGGGGGAACAGGAAGTTATATTTTGGATTTAGTCGCCAAGACTCCTGTTCGACAGATATTTATCTTTGATGGAGATAGATTTCTGCAACATAACGCTTTTCGAACTCCTGGCGCTCCAGCAATAGAAGAATTAAGAGCAGCACCTTTTAAAGTTGACTATTTGAAAGGTATATATTCCAAAATGCATCGAAATATTGTAACCAGCAAAGATTTTATTGATGAAACCAATGTGGACCAATTAAAAGAAATGGATTTTGTTTTTCTTTGTATCGACAAAGGTTGCGCGAAAAAGTTAATAATTGACTTGCTTGAAGATTGTGATATTCCGTTTATTGATGTTGGAATGGGGGTTGAACGAGCCGACAATAAGTTGTTTGGCCTCGTAAGGGTCACTACTAGCTCTAAACAAAAGCGAAATCATATCCAAGAGAATAATAGAATTTCATTTTCAGCAGAAGATGGTGAAGATGAATATTCGAGTAATATTCAAATAGCCGATCTTAATTCACTAAATGCTGCGTTAGCCGTTATAAAATGGAAAAAACTCTTTGGGTTTTATGCTGATCTAGAAAATGAACATCATAGTCTATATACGATTGATGGTAATATTCTCTGTAATGAGGATCGGTTATGAAAACATATTCTTTAACTCATGAATTTGTCAAATCTATCCCTGACAACCTCAAGGATAATAGACTGTATGTCTCTGTTGAATACGGTTCCGTTATTCATAAATGCTGTTGCGGGTGTGGGCAAAAAGTTGTTATTCCATTGTCACCAACAGACTGGCAGATTAAATTTGATGGCGACACCATTTCTCTCTATCCATCGATAGGCAATTGGAATTTTCCTTGTCGCTCTCATTACTGGATTATAGATAATAAAGTTATGTGGCTAGAAGGAAAGCAACAAGATCAATTCACTAATGAGCCTGAAATTGGATTCTTTAGACGGATAATTCGAAAAATACTACATCGCAAATCAAAATAGCAAAATACCTCCGGCTTAGCCGGAGAGTAGCTAAAAATCTTTAGATACAAGCAGGCAAGAAAAACCTCTTGAGTTATATTAACGCTGGTTCGCCAACCGCGTCAAAAATAACTTAAGAGGTTAAAAATGACAAGTATACAGAGTTTATCACATAGTAAATGGAATTGCAAATATCACATAGTGTTTGCGCCGAAATTCCGCCGTCGGGAAATATACGGCAAGTTAAAATCGGATATTGGTCAGATATTACGCAAGCTTTGTGAACAGAAGAAAGTAGAGATATTGGAAGCGGAAGCCTGTCCGGATCATATCCATATGCTGGTTAGTATTCCGCCTAATTTGGGTGTGGCGCAGTTTATGGGTTACCTGAAAGGCAAGAGTTCGCTAATGATCTTTGACCGTCATGCCAACCTTAAATACAAATACGGGAGCAGACATTTTTGGTGCCGGGGTTACTATGTTGATACAGTAGGGCGCAATAGAAAAGCTAAAGCCCCCCTGAGAATATGCTATTCTCCGGGGAATATAACTGAAGCAAATAAATTAAGCTCAACCCCCAGAATGTATCGGGAATATTCTCAATACTCCATATTGGCGCCTCAAAACAATATGAGACAGACTGTATGCGATTTGTATGCGTTTCATGCATCGAAGACACGAAAAAACATGGCTAGACACAATACTGCTCATTTAACGCTTGAATATTGAAATAATGCTGCTATATTATTTGCAACCCTAACTCAAGGAGGTTGCGGATGGCGCGAACCAAAGCCAGTATTGGAGAACTTCGAAACAGTGA
>JBAYCO010000173.1:0-7853 GCA_041668685.1 Victivallaceae bacterium
CAGGACATGCCGGGAGGAATGGCGGCTTTAAAAAAGCTGTATCTGAATAAAAGTTTATCAATTCCGGTTTGGACACAGGCTGCATTAACTTATGGGCGGCTGGCACAGTTGATCCGGGAGCGGAAAGAATTATATGGTAATCTGGCTTCCGGGGTGAATACGCATGCAGTTTTTCAGGCGGTAATAAACAAAACTCCGAAGTCGCGGGAAGCATGTACAGCTTTGCTCTTTGAACTGACTGAGGAACTTGCCGGTTCCGATCAAATGAAAATTAAGTCAGCTTTTAATAGGCTGGAAAATTTCTGCAGCAATTTTGAAGGTCGGCGGGAATATCTGTTGCCCCTGCATCTCTTGGCTGACCAGAGATACATCAGCTTAAAACAAGATTTTTCCTCGGCAGTAAAGCATTTGAAAAAAGCGTATGAACTGGGTATCGCCAACCCGAGAGACGCTGAAATTGTGCTGTATAGGATAGGTCGGATCTATGATCTGAAATTGAACGATAAGCGGGAAGCCGCTAAATATTACCATAAGTTTTTGCTGAACTACCCCGAATCGGGATACGCGCCGGACGTAAGGCGTTTTATAGAGAATCTCAAGAGACGAAAGAAGGATAATCATGAGCAAAAATAACATCGACGACAGCAAAAATTGGTTTCAGAACATTGGTTTGATATTGGCGGGACTTTTTTATCTGGTAGCGTGCGTAATCGTATTTGTGAACAATTCCGGGGGAAAACTGCTGGCTCCGTCCCAGAAAACCATAACCTTCGCGCATTGGAATCTGGAAGACGGATTCAGAGAAGGTTACGCCGAAGCGATCCAGCGGTTTGAAGACTATAAGGCAAAGCAGGGCCAGAAAGTAAAAGTCATTCAGACTACGGTTCCGTTTCGTGGTTACCCGCAATGGTTCTTGACCCAGCTTATTGGTGGAACACCCGCCGATGTCATTAAACTGAGCGGCTCTTCAGAACAGCACAATCAATACTTTGTTCCGCTTTCCGCGTATATCGGCAAGCCCAATCCGTTCAATAGAGGTACTCCGTTTGAGAGCGTTCCCTGGAAAGACACTTTTTTGGATAACATGAATGGCGGTTTAAATGCCGATTATGGAGAATATTACGGGATTGGCATAAATTCGGCTACCTATCGTGTATATGTTAATCTCGATCTTCTGGAAAAAGCTACCGGTAGCCGGAAAATGCCGGATACTCTTACAGAATGGCTGACTGTCTGCGAAAAGCTTAAAGAATATGGGGAAAAAATTGGCAAACCGATCATTCCGATTGGGGTTAGAGGCTTCGACAAGAGAACGTTAAACTACTTATTCTATTATTATTTTTCCCAGATGAACAGCGATCTCAATGAGGATATGTCCGGGAATTGTTCTCCCCGCGCGGAAAATGCTAAGATTTTTGAAGCGCTTGCCGGGAACAGACTGTCCCGCGAAAAAATTCTGGCGGCAGCGGATATTATCAAACAAATCGGCCAATATTTTTGTAAGGGATTTACCGCGACCGACCAGGAACAGACCAAGTTCCTGTTTTTTGCCGGCAATGTGGGGTTTTTTCCGGAAGGTACCTGGAATGCCTATTCGATGGTTAAAAATTCGCCGTTTGAAGTAGGAATTGCAGAAATTCCGGTAATCGGGGATGACCATGAATATTCAAAATATTTTGTCGGGCGTCCAACCGAACAAGGACTTGGTGTTGGGGGGCTATTCGGCATCCCCAAAGCTTCGAAAAATTTTAGCATGGCTCTGGAATTCCTGCAGTTCACAACGTCATGGAAGATCAACCAGATGATTATGGCAGATTACTGCAAGTGGTTACCCGCGGTAAAAAAAGCGGAATACAAAGGAATACTAAAATACTGCCAACCGCAACTCGGTTCGGGGCAGAGAATGATTTGTCCGCCGTTTTACGCTTCCATAGGTACCTGGCGTAAGATGCTGGAGAGCCTGGAAACAATTATCATAAATAACGAAAATGAAGCTGGAAAAATCTTCTGGCGAGATTTTATCGAACGTATTCCTCTGGAAATTGAAGAAATTGAAGATACCATTACTGCGACGCGGAGAACCATGTTGAGCATAGAAAAACAGCGTTCGGCAATTGCGGTGGCGGGACTGGTTACCGACCTTCAGGCGGAAGCTGAAAAGCGTTTGGAAAACCGTTATGAACTGATACTGGAAAGCCTGATCTCGAGCTACCGGAATATGGCCTGCTACCGGGAAACTATTACTATCCTGCGAAAACTGCGAAAAAAGGAAGGTAAATAAAATGGCGGTAATCATATCATCCCGAAAACTGAAATATTACTGGTCGGTTTATCTGTTGGTTGCCATTCCGTTGGTACTGGTGCTGATCTTCAATTATTATCCGATAGTTAATGGCTTTATACATATCTTTTACCGCTGGGATGGAGATATGGTCGAGGAATTCTGCGGGCTGGACAATTTACGCAAGGTTATGCATGACACTGGTCTGTGGCGAGCATTCGGAGTTGTGAGTATTTTTATTGTCGCCAATCTGTTTAAGATGGTAATCCCGATCATGGCGGCGGTGGTATTGCATCATATTATCAATGAACGGGCTGCTTATGCATATCGGGTAATGTTTGTAGTCCCGATGGTGGTGCCGGCAATGGTGTTCTACCTGATGTGGAAATACTTCTACGAACCGAATGCCGGGGTACTCAACGAGATTCTACGTGCCGCCGGACTACTGAAATCCACCGAAATCATTCAATGGTTGTCGAGCGAAGCTCTGGTAATCCCATCACTGGTGTTCGCGGGTTTTCCATGGGTGGGGGCTTTCGGGGTTCTGATTTACCTGGCCGGTTTACAGAATATTCCCGATGAAATCTACGAGGCCGCCGAAATCGATGGAGCCGGGGCGTTCCGTATTTTCCGGCAAATCGAACTGCCGCTGATTATGACTCAGGTGCGGATTAATTTGGTATTAATGATTATTGGTACTATTCAGCAATGGCAGAACGTGTATTTGTTCGTCGGCGAATCGGGAGGGCCGAATGGCATTGCCTCAGTACCGGGTCTGGTGGTGTTCCGGGAAGCATTCAGCCGGGGATACTTCGGTTATGGTTGCGCAATCGGATTCCTGCTGTTCCTAGTTACATTACTGTTGACCTTTATCAATACTAAACTAGTGAGAACTAAAAAATAAGGAATTTATTATATGGCACGACGCGTTAAAAATAGATTTACAGAAACCTGTAAACACCTGTTTTTATGGGCGATTTACATCTGTACTTTTCTGCCGTTATATCTGATGTTGGTGATTTCGCTGAAAGACAATCAGCAGTTTGCTCGTAATCCCTGGTATCCGGAAGCACCATTTCACTGGGAAAACTTCGCAGTTGGGTGGGCTCATATCGGGGATAAAATTTTCAACACTACGTTCATTGCGTTTACAACTACGATCCTGGCGATTGCGATTGCAATTATCGGTGCATTTTTCTTCGCACGTTACAAAATGCCCGGGTCGAAATTCCTGTTTTTTATTTTTGTGGTATTGATGATGTATCCAGGAGTGGCAAATATGGTACCGACTTTTAAACTTATCACTTCGTTGCATTTGTATAACAGCCATTTGGCATTGATCATTACCGGGATAGCGAGCGCCCAGGCGTTTACGATTTATGTTCTGCGCAGTTTTATTGAGGATATCCCGCAAGATTTATTCGATGCGGTAGAGATCGACGGCGGATCGGTAATGCATCAGATTTGGCATATGGTTATACCAATGTCAATGCCGATTATCGGAACCCTGGCGATTCTGCGGATCATTGAGGTATGGAACAATTTTGTTGCTCCGTTATTGTACCTACGCGACAGCAAACTACAGGTTATCGCAGTGGCGCTGCTGCATCTTGAGGGCGAATACACCAAAAACTGGGGCGAACTTATGGCCGGGTACACTATTGCCTCAATCCCGCTTATCATAATGTTCCTGTTCTGTATGCGTCTTTTTGTGCGCGGGCTGTCCTCGGGAGCGGTTAAAGGATAATAAATGCAAGTGCTTACTGTATTATTAATAAGGAATTCTATATATGGCTGAAGTAATATTGGAAAAAGTCTGTAAGATTTATGACGGCAACGTCAAAGCCGTCGACAACGTCAATTTGGAGATCAAAGACCGCGAATTCATGGTGCTGGTCGGGCCGTCAGGATGCGGCAAATCGACCACACTGCGGATGATCGCCGGACTGGAAGAAATCTCGGAAGGTACGGTTAAAATCGGGGAACGGATCGTCAACGATGTTCCGCCGAAAAACCGTGACATCGCGATGGTGTTCCAGAATTACGCGCTTTATCCGCATATGACTGTTTACGACAATATGGCGTTCGGGTTGAAACTGCGCAAATTCAAAAGGTCCGAGATTCAGCAGCGGGTAAACGAGGCCGCCAAGCTGCTTGGATTGACGGACTATCTTCAACGTCTGCCGAAAGCCTTATCGGGCGGACAGCGGCAGCGGGTGGCCTTGGGACGGGCGATTGTCCGCAAGCCGGACGTATTCCTGTTCGACGAACCACTATCCAACCTTGACGCCAAGATGCGGGTGCAGATGCGCGCCGAAATCAGCAAACTGCATTCGCAATTGGAAACCACGATGATTTATGTTACCCATGATCAGATAGAGGCGATGACGATGGGGGACCGTATTTGCGTGATGAAGGACGGCATAGTTCAGCAGGTGGATACGCCGTTAAATATCTATGATAATCCGGCCAATATGTTTGTAGCGGGATTTATCGGAACGCCGCCGATGAATTTTTTTCGGGGCAAACTTAAAGTCAACGGTAAAGGGTTGACGTTTGCCGGAAAAACCTTTACACTGCCGATCCGCACTCCGGAACACCGGGAAAAACTGCTGCCGTATAAAGGACGGGATGTGGTCTTTGGGATTCGCCCGGAAGATATTGATTCGGAACGGGCCAAAAGCACTCCTGAAGCTCCGCGCATTAGCGCCAAAGTGGAAGTAGTTGAACCGATGGGTTCGGAAACATTTGTCTACCTAGATACCGAAAGCGAAACGTTCACCGCCAAGATCGATCCTCATAAACCGGTCAAGGTAGGTACGGAAGTCTCGCTACCATTGGATTTGAAAAAAGCTCATATCTTTACCGCTGACGACGAAAAGACGGTTTTGTAAATCAGATAGCCTTCCTATGAAAAAATTAATCAACACAAAAAAAGACTTTATATTAACTGAATCGCTGATTAAAGACAGTGTAAATATCCTAGCGCGCGGTCAAGTACGGCTGGCGGCGCCGTTTATGCCGGAATATAAACTGGCGAGTATGTACCGGAAAGTCGGCTGGGACGCCGTTGTCCTCAACTTTTTTAAACACGGGACGCAAGAGATGCCTGCAGAGAAAGGCATCTCTTTCCTATGGCGAGATGCTGATACGCTTTACGTATGCGGTTTTTTCGAGGATTCGGACGTGTTCAATACCGCGACAAAAAGAAATGAGAAAACTTGGCAAACCGGAGACGTGATGGAATTTTTCTTCCAGGCTCCAGGACAAAAAGAGTATTATGAATTGCATGTCACGCCTAGCAGCGCAACACTTGAACTGCGCATCCCCGGCATTGAAAACTTGGGAAAGATTCCGTTCGAAAGCCAGTTATATTATTCTGGATTTTTCAGTTGCGCCGAAAGATTCGACTATCCCGAATGTAAAGGTTGGATTGGCCTGATGGCAATTTCGTTCAAGGGTTTGGGAATCATGGACGGCAAGTTGGACAAAGCACGTTTTTCCGTCTGCCGTTACAACTATAACAAAAAGTGGGATGTGCCGGAAAAATCTTCCACAACAATATATCTGGAAGGCGGTTTTCACCAGCCGCATTTATGGCACGAAATAGTAAAACTGTAAAAGTAATAAAGGCTCTTTAGTGTTTAGGGTGAGAGGTAATTTATATAGAGGAGAGAATTATGCATAACAGGAACTTATGAAAGACCTGGACAAAAACTAATTAACGGAACGTTACGAAAACCAGTACGTTCACAAAACCTTATAGGAGAAATTTATTATGAGAAAGCAAAACACTGAGTTGAAGCATTGGAATACGCAGTATTTTAAATTGGGAGCTGCGGTATTGATTACCGTTGGCATCTGTGCTTGGGTGATTTATGGTCTGCTGAAGCCGGACGTAACACCTAAATATGGTGATTTTGCGATTGATTCGGCGGTTGCCTGGCTGAAAAACGCCGACCGGGGGAATTTTGACGTTTGCCGGAAAAACATCGTGGATCACGATGGCTGGTTCGACTGGTTCGTCAAAGACCGGAAAATCATCGGCTCAGTAATGGAAAGGAAATTGAATTCTCGCCGGGAATTGCAAAAAGCCACGAAAGGGATGAAACGTTATGGATTGACATTTATATCCAAATTCAGCTCTGCCCCCAAACGCAAGGTCATGGAACAAGTAACCATTGAAACTGATGGGAAGAAATCATTTAAAATATTTTCGGCAGACTGCCCGGTATCTTACACTAAATCTCTCAGGCCTGAAGGAGTACCTGAAAAAATGACTGAAAGGTTAACTCGGCAAGTTGAGTTTGAAAACACGGGGGTTGTGGAGATTTTTAGATTTGTTGCCGAATCAAACAACGTGAAAATTACACTTTCAGACAGGGTAATTGCCTCAAATCCCAAAATTTCACTTTGTGTAAGTTCCACTGTATTTACTGCGGTGAAATATACATCGAAAGCCGCCAACCTTAAATTTAAGGTAACGGATGATGGGTTTTTTATAGATGTAAAAGATCAGAATTAAGTATGGAAAGTCTTTGCTTTAACTTGTAAAACATTCCAGATAGGAGAGGCAATAATGCCAAAATGCGAATTAAGAAAAGGAGGTTTTTTATAAAAAATAGCAAAAATAAAGAAAATGAAAAGAGTTAATCCGGGGAAAACGGTTTTTTTCGGATGCAACGAAACGAACAGGATAATTACTATTAAAAAATGAAAGAGGAAATAACAGATGAAAACATTAATGATGGGTTTATTGGTCACCGTAATATTGTTTGGAGTTGGGACCGTTTGGGGTGCTAAAACAATTGGAGCTAACTCTTCAAGCAAATCAGAAAAAACAAGCGAACTCGAACAAAAATTAAAAAGTATCATTATTCCTAAAATCAACTTTGAAAATGTTACTGTTGAAACGGCAGTGCAACAGTTACATGAACAAAGCAAAAAGCTGGACCCGGACGGAATTGGTGTTAATATTATCCTGAAAACTCCCGACAAAGACTCAAAAAGTCGTGTCAGTATGGCATTAACGCGAAGAAGTCTATATCAAACCATTGATTTTATTTGCAAAGTATCAGGCTTAAAATTTCGCATTGAGAAAGATGTTGTCATCATTAGTAAATGATAAAACGCAGAGACTAATCTGAGAGTTAAACGCTGCAGAACGGAACGCTATGTTCACCCCCCGATGATGAATTATATGAGAAAAAAAGACACTGAGCCGAAGTATTGACAAAATAAGCAGTATTGGAAACTGGGAACCGCGATACTGATTCCCATCGGAATTTGCGGATGAATGATATGTGGACTGAAATGAATCAAGAATTTTGCACGGGAAAACGTAAGACAATGTGATAGGAGGTGAAATATAAGCAATTAACGGAATCTGAAAATCAAAACGACGTGCCATATGGCCTCGGGATCGAGGAGCGATATGGCAAGTTGGCGTGGCTTGTTGACGGAGTGAGACGGCTTAATAAGGTCTAATCCTCTTAAAAGACGCGCCGGTATAAATGGTGTTTATACACCGTTTACCGGCGCGTCTTTTTTTTTGCATTTTTTGCTTCGCGGA
>JBAYCO010000174.1:0-7833 GCA_041668685.1 Victivallaceae bacterium
CAATTCTATGTCAGTAAAACCGATTGCAACTATTTCCTTGATAATATCCTGCCCGCTATGGTTTCTCCAGGCGTTCCATGAAGTTGAAAGTCCAATCATTTTAAACTCCTAAAAATATGTCCGGGTTAAATGTTCAAGAATTCTTTTAGAATCAAGAGACCAAATCTTCGTGTCCTCCAGTGTGCCGGAAAATTCAAGAATAAGTAAATAATTATACTCTATTTGTTTTAACAAGCGAAAAAACCATTTAAAATCAATAAAGCCCTCCGAAATGCTTCGGTGATCAACCCAATCCGCTTCTCTAATGTTATGTACATGTATATTAAAAATTTTTTCTGCGAGATTCTCCGTAATCATTTGCAGAAATTTTATAAACAGTTTTTGACCTGAAGCGGTTACTCTTTTGTCAGAATCAATATAATAAAACATATGTCCCACGTCTAATGTAGATCCCACATACGGATGATTAATTGTGTTTACAAGATCAATATACTCGTCTACGGAACGCGGATAGAATCCCGTTTCCAAACCTATTTTAACATTTTTTTTTGCTGCATAATCTCCAAGATATTTAAAGGTGTCGACCATCTCGGCAAAAAGTTTCTTCTTTTCAATAAATGGACTTTTTTCATTTGCGTGTAGAGTAACTGTACTGCTGTTAATAAAGGCAGCAGTATCTATAGATTCTTTCATCTGTTTAATTACTTCTTTACGTATCCCCTTATTACATACAAATAAGGGCGTATTGAAGAATGGGGCGTGACACGATAAATGTTTGAAGGGAGCAAGACTGGCCAGCAAAGAATCTTTTTGATTTGAGGGTAATGATTTTTTCAGCTTAATTCCGGGAATTTCCCCATATGTTTGCAAGTCACCTTCAAACAACATGATTTCAACAGTGCGGAAATTCATTTTTTTTGCCAAAATCAAAGATTCTTCAAATGAAAGATTTACGAAAGAGCCAGTGTTAACTCCGATTTTTTCTTTATCCATGATAACCTTCCTGTGTGCAAATGGTATTTTTAAAATTATTCATTTTCTAATAATGTTTTTTTATTTTCCGAGAGCCGCAATATCCATTGAACTATTTGACGCCTGACAACATCAAGATTTCCTTCAATATTAAGTTTTTTAAGCCAATGTTCGGCAGCTTGGGCTTTTTTTAACGTTGCTGTCCGTTTCTTTGCTTTCTCTATGGTTTTCAACAAGGTACTTAAATATCGAATATCGTCAATTCCTTCACGAAAACCTTCCCATTGAACAGTGTCAATGACCCCATTAACAGTCGGATAGGTGTGCCCTAGTTCTCGATATACTTTGTCAAAATCATTATAGTTATCTCCTGAAGAGTGTTGATAAACATAATCGCATACTCCGTCTTCTCCCCGCTTCCACGCTTCAAGACCATAGCTCCGACGAAATGTTTCCGGTTTTTCCGGGGAACCTTGCGGACGATAGCAAGCCCATACTTTGTATCCCTTGGCGTGAACTTTATTTAATAAATAACGTGTGGCCCGGCGACAAATAGGACGGCTGAGGTAATCACCAATCAAGGAAAAAAATGGAGTTGTAACGGCACATCCCGTCATTCCTCCTGCATCGATTACAGCTTTCAGCATCCATCTTTCAGTCGCGAGAAATTTCATACCGCGGGTGCATCCTGCTTCATCAAACGCATAAAAAATAATTGAAGGAAATTTATATTTCTTTAAAAAACAATTAGTTGTTTCGACTATAGTTTTTATGTTATTAATTACTTTTGGTTTTTCCAGGGAATCAATTTTCATGCAATTATAAAATTTGACGGGATGATTTAAAACTAAAACAGGTCCTTTAGTCAGTCCGGCTTGACGTCGAATCTCAAATTCTTTTTTCATTTTACTGAAGTCGCATGAACCATCAGGCCGGCACTTGAATCCGCAATACATGCTTGGCAATTCTATCCCATGGGCTTTCAGATCCTTCATTTCTGCCAAATATTGTTTCCTGTCTTTTTTCTCTGAACTAATACTGCCCTTAGGGCTAAGCTGTCCTCGATAATAGATAGCATACTCAAGTATGGGGTCAGCTAAAGTGAACGGATAAACCTCTAGAATTAATTCCAGTTTTACTTCAGGTAAATTCTCAGCGGCAAGCGTAATGGTTCCGTTATACCGGCCTGGCGCCGTCCCCTCCGGTATATGCGCAGTTATCCATAGCTGTTTTGTGGTATTTGCAGAAATGTTAATCGGTTGAAGGTGTTCAGAATCTTGGGGCGCTGCCGGATTCTTAAGCTTGTTAATATGTTGTCCCGGATCATCTCCAACCCATACAAATTCATCATCCTTGAGCAATAATTCAGGTACAAGCCGGGCAATGCCGGGGCGTCGCCCCCCTGCTTCTCCTACCCCCTGCCACCATACCTTGACGACGCGAGTATCAATTACCGTGGGATTAATTATGTTACCCCCGTTTTCAAGGGGAGAAACTTTTATTTTCATATTACTTATTTCTACAGGAGTTGAAACAGCAAAACTTGCTGGTTCATATTCTCCGGCACAGGCCTTGATATGAATTTTCTTTCCTATAACACCAGCTATCGGAAATGATTTTGGGATAATTCTGTAGTCTTGAATCGGATTAACGCAATAGGTTAAAAAAGGCTGATTATTATAGTATCGTGTATTTTTCAAAAGAGCCATACAGGAATCAAATGCAAAATTAGCGAATCTTATGGTATCCCAAAACGCATTACATTTTACACCGCTCATATTGTGAAAATCCGATTTTCGTAATTCCGATTCTATTCTTTTGAATTCATTTTTAAGCCAGTTATGTAATTTTTTGTAGGTAAATAGCGAGAAACCGGTTAAAAGAGCAGGATTTTTCGGCAATGTACTAATTCGTTTTTTGAGCGATACCAAAGCGTCTTTTGATTTTTTTTGCCAAAATTGACGTTTCTGAGTTAAAAACCTCTCAAATTTAAAAATGTAGTTCTGTTCAAGTTGTCCTTCAACTTCAAAATCATCCAAATACAGAACCACACGTGTTTCTTTGTCGAATCCGCCATGATAGACGATGTATACGGCTAAGTACTGCATGTATGATGTATCGCTGGGACCGATAAGTTCCGCCGCATCTGCTTCCCAGCTTTGCCAACCGTCATTACGTTGACCGACAATTGCCGCTTTATGGACATGGGAGTTGGTACCGGCTTCAGGTAAAGCCCAGCCATAACCAAGTTCGATTAACTTTCTTTTTGCAATTCCTGTCGATTCAGTAACGAGCAGTTTCCCCCTGAAGCGAAGTTGACCGTAAAGCGGAATACAAACCGGAATGGCAAAATAATAGTAACTCCCACCTTTAAGCGTAATATCCAATTTGAAGGATTGTTTCCCGCTAAAAGCTTGTTCATTACTTACTCCGGCAAAATTGACTTTACAATTTTTACAGTTCGTCGCCCATAATTTGAATTTTGCGGTTTTAAGTTTGTCAAAGTTTTCATAAAATACAATATTATTTTCAGTTTTTACGGCGTAAACCAAATTCCCTTCAATAAGCAAAAAAGTAATGATAATTGCAAGCCAATTAATTTTCCTGGTAAATTTCCCTCTATAGCTTACTAAAAAAAATGAAAGAGGAGCAGACTTCGTTTCGTAATCAGTTTTTTCCTTCAAAAATTTTTTGTAGAATTTAAAAATGTATTTTTGAGAACTTTTTTGATGTTTTTCTGTATTGATCATGTATGAACCTCCCGGTCATAAAATTATTTTAACGACTTATGCAAAATATGAGCTTTACAATAAAAATTGCTGATTGCGGAACGAGCAGCTTGCGATCTCCAAGCGTAAAAGTAAATCAGCCTTATTAGTTACGCCTGTAAAACGCAAATTACTGCCACGGTTCCTCCTGATAAGATGAAGATAACAATTCGTTCTTTGCTTTCCATTTCACATGGCCATCACAAAACAATAAATTTGCACCATTCAGATGTGGTGTAGAAGGAAATGGCGCATGGATAGCAAGTACGCTGAGGGTAGGAGTAGAACTGCTCAAACCTAATTCCGCCAGCAGAAAAACAGATGCGGTTTTATTAAGCATAGTGAATTTATTTCCAGTTAAAGCATTGTCGGTATCAATAGTTGAATGAAGATAATAATTCTGCGAGTATTCTCCATAGTATCCCGGAGAAACTCCAAGGCTTTCTCTATCTAATCCAGGACAGTCAATCAAGGAATCTTGATACCGAAAGGGACTTATGCTTTTAACTTTTATCTTGTTTTGACCAGCAAGAAAGCGTCCCCATGAGACAGAATTATATAATACCGGTACTATATAATCATCATAATCATAGGCATAATAATTATATATCAGAAATAACTGCTTTTCATTATTAACGCATTTTGTTTGCTTGCTTTTTTCCCTGGCTTTGTTAAGCGCCGGAAGTAACATGCTGGCGAGAATCGCTATGATCGCGATCACAACGAGGAGTTCGATAAGTGTAAAATTATCGTTTCCATTCATTCGCCATTTCTTATTCAGCTTTTTCATTTTCTTTGTCTCCGCTTGAGTTTTTGACGACTAATGTCGGTTTCATATAATAAATTTTCTGTTCGGGTTTACTTTCAAGCGCCAGTTCAATTGCGTGTTCGGCCAGTTGATTCCAATCGTAAGTTGCGGTAGTCAGCGGAACCGGGCTGAGTTCGCTCCACGGAGTGTTGAACACCCCGGCAATAGCCAGATCGTCCGGCACCTTCAAACCGTTTTTCAAGGCGAGCATTTCCACCTGCATAGCGGTATAATCACTATCGCAGACGATCGCGTCCGGAGCCTGCCGCTCTTTCATGATTTCACTTAATTTCTGTTTATCGATTTCCGGATTACCGCGAATGAAAACCCGGTTATAGCTTGCTATATCATATTCGCGCAAAGCGCGTTCATAACCGTTCCTTATCTGGGTGGAGTGATGGCGGTTGACCGTTTCCAGACTTATTGCCCGGGGTTCGGTTTTGAAGGTGCACAACATGATCTTTTTACGTCCGAGGGAAGCCAAATGCGCGGTAGTCTGGTAAATCGCGGCTTCCAGATCGAACAATACCGCCCGCTCCGGCATCGGGCCGGCATAATCGAATTCATAAAGGAAAACCGCCCTGGTAGCCGGATGTTCTTCCATGAACGGATAATGCCAATAATAATGCCCGCTTAAAATAACGCTTTTCAATCCGGAACCAAGCAGCATGTTTATATTCTGTTTGAATTTTTCATCCGGTTCAGGCTGGTCCATTTTATTATAATCCATGCTTATGGTTAAAAAACCGCGGGCGATCAGGCCGCAGTTGATCAGTCCCGCGACTTCCGCGAAAATATGCCCGGTATTTTGCAAACAGAGCATAACCTGCTTTCCGGCGTTACTGAACGGATTCGAGTTGTCACTGACCAATGCAATGCTGTTGTCCTTGCGCTCTATGAGTTTTTTTGCTTCCAGTTCCCGCATCGCGGCCTGGATGACTGAAAGGCTGACGGCAAATTCATCCGCCAGCGCCCTGACGGTCTGAATCCGATCCCCGGGTTTCAATACCCCTTTCCTGATATTTTCGGCAATGGCTTCAGCTACTCGGAATGATTTTGTATGAGCTTTAGTAAAGTTCATCTTTGTCTCTCACGCTGTTATGTTCCATAACCCTATTATAATACTAGACGATACAAAAAGCAACATTTATTTTAATTTTTTCTAATATTTTTTAATTTACCCTTAGAGATTTTACCATCTCGCCCATTGTATTGATATGTATTAAGTATATTTATTTTTAGTTTACCGAGATATGATTACGAAAATAACAAAAGAAACGGATTATCCCGAAAAAGCCGTCGGATCATTAATTGTTTATTATACGCGAAAACTCTATGAGCAACACGGAAGATGTCTATCTAGGCGTAAGGAGTCGGGTCTTTGACGCCGGCTTCGGCAAAACCCGCGCGACGCAAATGGCAACTGTCGCATTTGCCGCAGGCAAAACCCTCTTTGCTGGGATTGTAACAGGTTCGGGTAAGGGAATAATCCACCCCCAAAGCCGTCCCCCGTTTTATTATTTCAGCTTTATTCAAGGTCTGGAGCGGAGTGTGGATATCGAAGCTCCAGCCCTCGCCTTCGGCTTTGGTGCCGATCGTGGCGCATTTCTGAAAAGCTTCGATGAAGCGCGGACGGCAGTCCGGATAGCCGGAAAAATCAACGGAATTAACCCCTATGAATATATCCCCGGCGCCGAGCGCTTCGGCATAACCGGTCGCCAGCGAAAGGAATATGAGATTGCGCGCCGGCACATACGTAACGGGAATACTGTTCAAATCCAGGTCTTTGCGGTCGGGAACATCAATATTGTCGGTAAGCGCGGAACCTCCCCATTTGCGCAGATCGATTTCAATGAGCGTGTGGGCGGCGACGCCGAGCGAAGCGGCAACGTTCCGGGCAGCCTCAAGTTCGCAGTTATTACGCTGGCCGTAAGCGAAGCTTAAAGCATAACATTCAAAGCCTTCAGATCCGGCTATGGCCAGACAGGTCGCGGAATCAAGTCCGCCGCTCAATAATACAACCGCTTTTTTCGACATAATAATAAATCCCGCTTACAAAATTTTCCGTAGCAGCACAAGGCATGAAACGACACATAGACAAAGTCTAAAATAGCAGATTACTGATAAAAATACAAGAACTTAAAGTTCGGGACTGGACAAAAGCCTGATTTCATATTAATTTTAGAGAAATTTACAGATTAACTTAATTGCGGTGACATCATGCCCCTGAGCAAAATCAGAGATAAAATCGACGATATCGACAAACAGATAGTCGAACTGCTTAATCTGCGCTATCGGGAAGTCGAGAAAGTCGGAGTCTGGAAAAAAAAGAACAACAGCCCGATCTACATTCCGGAACGCGAAAAGGCCCTGCTGGAAAAAATATGCAAACACAACCAGGGACCGATGACCAGGGAAATCCTGCATAATATCTACCGGGAAATCATGTCCGGCGCACTGAAACTGGAAAGCCCGCTGAAAGTAACTTATTTCGGGTCTCCCGGTTCTTTCACGCATCAGGCCGCCCTCAGTAAGTTCGGACACAGCGTGGAACTTCATCCCGCCGACACGATAGCGGCGGTTTTCAAGGCAATCGAGACGGAGCGCAGCGATTACGGCTGCGTCCCGGTTGAAAATTCCACAGAAGGCGCAGTAACCCATACTCTGGATACGCTGGTTAATACCGATTTGTCAATATGCGCGGAATTGAATCTGCCTATCCACCATAACCTGCTCAGCCGGGGCCCGTTCAGCGAAATAGAACGGGTTTACAGCCATATCCAGGTACTCGGCCAATGCCGCGAATACCTGGAAGCAAACCTGCGCAAAGCGGATCTTGTCGAAACCGCCAACACGACGAAAGCCGCGGCGCTGGCCGCAGAGGAAAAAGGTTCCGCCGCCCTTGCCGGGAAAATTGCCGCCGAATTATTCGATCTGAACATTCTGGCGGAAAACATCGAGGATTTCAGTAATAACACCACCCGTTTCCTGATCCTCGGCAAACAGAGAACACAACCCACAGGCGATGACAAAACATCCATCTGTTTTGCGATAAAAGACAAGGTCGGAGCTCTCTACGACTGCATCAAACCCTTCAGGGACAAGGGCGTAACCATGACAAAAGTGGAAAGCCGCCCAATGAAGAACGCCAATTGGGAATATTGTTTCTTTATCGATATTCTCGGACACCGGAATGAAAAGATTGTCCAGGAAGCTTTTACCGAAATCGAGAAATCCTGTTCGTTTTTCAAAATACTGGGCAGTTATTCACGGGTTCAGTAAAAA
>JBAYCO010000175.1:0-7828 GCA_041668685.1 Victivallaceae bacterium
CAGCAATATCCGCACTATAATCGAAGCAAATAGAAATATCGGTATGTGTTCTATGGACAGTAATTTGCAGGAACTGTACGAAAATGGGATAATTTCCATTGACGAAGCCTATATGAAAGCTACCGATAAGAGAGTATTCCTTGAAATAATGAAAGAGCAGGAATAGTCTTGCAGCACAAAAACTAAAGGTTCCAGTATGCCGTTTTCTTCCGAAGAACACTTGACTTACCCGGTTATTATCATGCGTACCGGCGGCCTTGACGGCGTTGCGCTTCAAGCCAGGGAATACCGCCGCCTCCTGAATAAACTGGATATAAATGTCCATGTAATCACCGGGCGCTGCGAAACGAAATTCGCCCCGTCCAACCCTATCGGGCATCAGCAGACTATTGTTTCGAGGCTGGATTTCCATCACAATGATTCAATGCTTCTTTTTGCAAACCAGTTTACCCACGGCCCGGAAACGGAGGGAATCCAAAGAATATCCGATAAACACTGGCTGGAATTATTTGAATACCATAAAGGGAAAATATTCCGCCGTATCGACAGGATATTAAGCTCTATTCCGCACAATACTCCGGTACTGATTTACAATCTGGTTTCTTTACGCCATGCCCAGCCGGCCGCGGCGGCGGCTCTCCTGGAAATCATAAAAAAATATCCTGACCGGCCGTTTATCAGCCATTCAGCTGATCCCGACGCCGAGCGTCCTGAAAAAATAGCCAGGATCAAGGATTTTGTGTTAAGCATAATTTCCGCTGATCCGGTGCATCATATATATTCGGGCGGGCCGTATAACCTGCCGAATCTGTATCATATCGTTTTAAATCCTACCCAGCGTAAAAGTTTTTTGACGAAATACAAGATTCCGCAGGATCATATTTTTGAAATTCCGGATTTTCTTGATTTTCAGTCTCTAGAGCCTTTTATCCGGCTGGCGCCCAGAAAGATATTCGTCAAATACCTTATGGACCGGCGTTTGCAAAGCGATAAAAAATCATATAAATATGTGTACGGGCATATCGATAAAAATATTCTGATCTTTATTTCTCCGGTCAGGCCGGTTTACCGCAAACGCCTTGAAGAGGCCATGCTGCTTGCCTGTGAGTACGGGTATTACTGCGGCGAAGAAACTGTTTTTATCGTCACCCACCCCAACATTGACGATAAACAGTACTTTGAACAGACGGTCAGGTTTGCGGAAAAGATTGGCCTGCCTTATTATCATCTGGGTGAGAATTTTTCGCTTGAAACCCTTGACCTGGTATATGAAAACCTTGCCGCGTTTAATTCGCTGGGCGTCATTGCCAGTTCCGCGGGAGGATGGGAGAACGCACTGAACGAAATGGCGCGTTCCTGCATCCCGTTCTGTATGGACTCAAAATTGAACTCGTTCAAGCCGCTTACTAAGGAAATCGGGATAAAAACCCATGGTATGGACTTTTCACAACTGACCCCGTTCGTTGAAAAAATAAAAGAAACCGAATATGTTCCCGGCCGGTATGTTTCCGAACCTTTTATGCTTGAGGCGTTTAAGTGGGCGGACAAAATGTTCGCTCCCGCCAAACGCAGAAAACTCGTTGAGCACAATTTCCGCAAAGCTTATGACTACTTGTCACATGACGCGACTTTGCCCAAACTGGTGAAAAGCATCGAGCACGTCTACGAACGCCACAACCCTGCAAAACAGCAGCTTACAACCTGTTAGAAAAAGAAATTTGCTAATCGGACATTGTGGATATCGCTACGTTAAGGCAGAATGAACGCAGGGCGAGTTCTTCATTTACGTTGAATTTGAGCTCATAAAGCAGTTTGTCTACAGCCTGGAGAGATTGAAAAGCTTCTTTTTCGTCGATTTTTTCCGGGATATCCAAGCCTTCGAATATTTCCGGGTTCGCCAGTCTTGCCGCCGGGGCGCCGCAGCTTAACAGATAAGTCTGCGCAAACCAGGTATGCAACGCTGAAATAAAATAATTGCGTTCGCGGATATATTCGCCGGAGACTTCCGCATCGAACTGTTCCAGTATGCGTTTGCGCATCGGCGGCTCCAGCTCTTCCGCATACTGAAGTTTTTTCTCCCATTTCGTTTCCACCCGTTCGGAAGCCGAACTCTTGAGATTCTGGGTGATTGAAATGATCCCGGCAGCGCAGTTTTCGGTTATCACCATGTTATTCCGAGCCCTGAATTGCAGTTCCGCGAGCGCCGCGAACAATTCGCGGGCGTTTTCGAAATCAAATTCGCAACGGTTGTCCAGCAATAGCAGGGTCTGGCAGCGGGAACGGGTTGTCGGAAGCAATGCCGACGGGTTGCCGGTGGCCAGGATGAACAGCGACTCGCGCGGCGGTTCCTCAAGGGTTTTCAGGAAAGCGTTCTGGGCCTGGGAATTCATTCGGTCGCAGTCATAGATAACGCCGATTTTTTTCCCGGCATTGGCGATGCTGGTAAAATAAAACTGTTCCTCGAACCAGCGGACGGTATTGGCTTCCGGGTTTTTATTGTCTCCGACCCTGATCTGCCAGGCTTTGCCGACCGGAGCCAGGGTATAAAGCTCGGCATAGGTCTGTTCGCGCAGTTGGCGGCAGGTTTTGCATTCGGAACACGGAACGCCGTTTTCGTCCTTGTTCGGGCAAATGACGATCTGGGCGATCACCGAGGAGAATTCCCGGCGGATTTCAGGGGTGTCGCCGTGCAGCAGATAAGCGTGCGCCAGTTTACCGGTTTGGGCGGCGTTTATCAGGCTGTTGACGATAAGCGGGAATTTTTCGGAGTATTTTTTAAATAACATCTTTAACCAGCTCCACTATTTGCCGGTGAATTTCTTCTGGCGTACCCGTGGCGTCAACTATTTTTACGCGGCCGGGTTCGTTCCGGGCGATTTCCAGAAAACCGTTGCGGACGGCAAGGTGGAAAGCAAGGTTTTCCAGTTCGAAACGGTCATGCGTATTTTGAGTTTCCTCCCTTGTGACGGTGCGCCTGAAACCGTTTTCCGGCGACAGGTCCAGCAAAATGGTCAAATCCGGTTTGCAGTTGCCGGCGACAAATTCATTCAGCAGTTTGACTTTTTGCAGTTCCATGCCGCGCGCATACCCTTGATAGGCGGTGCTGGAATCGTAAAAACGGTCGCACAAAACTATTGTGCCGCGTTCTACGGCGGGTTTTATCAGGTAACGGACATGCTGGGCGCGGGCCGCTTCGATCAGCAGCAATTCGCTTTCATCGAACAGCGGCTCCTGGCTGTCGTGGTGTTTGATCACTCCGCGGAGCTGTTCCGCTATCGGGGTGCCGCCGGGTTCGCGGGTGGTCAGGCATTCGCGGCCCAGTTTTTTGATATATTCTCCGAGCAGGCGGAGTTGAGTGCTTTTTCCGGCTCCTTCCGGTCCTTCGAATGTTATAAAACAGCCTTTCATTTTATTCAGCCTTTTCAATTCTAAAATTTATCATATTTATAAATAGCGTCATTTGCGAATTTCGCAAAGTGCAGTAAGTTTTAATGTCAATATTTTTTGAAATAAAAACAATAATGGAGCATGGAATGTCCGCAAAAGAACTTAATCGCAGTACCTACCTGTCAAAAAACGTTGGAAATTTCGCTGAAACCGTAAAGATCGGCGGCCGCGAATATGTGAAAGTCGAAGATTTGCGCTACGGGACGAATCCCCACCAGCCGGCGGCTTTTTATAAACCCGCCGGACGCAGTAATGTTATCGGTGATATGGAAATACTCAAAAGCGGTAAAAGCGGGCTTTCCCAGACTAATCTTGAGGACATTTCCTATGCTTTGAATATCGTTAAATTTTTTGATATTCCGGCCTGTGCGGTTATGAAGCACGTCAATCCCAGCGGGGCGGCGGTGCAAGTCGGTAACGAGACCCTGAAACAAATCTATTGCAAAGCCCGTGACGCTGACGCGCGCGCCGCTTTCGGCAGCGCGATAGCTTTCAATGTTGAAGTCGATGTTGAAACGGCTAAGGAAATAATGACGACTTTTGTCGAATGCGTGGTCGCGCCCGCTTTTGCCGACGGCGTGCTTGAGGTGTTCAACGACCAGGAAAACTATAAACTGAATAAGCATATTCGCGTCATTAAGTGCGGCAGTCCGGCCGCTTTGCCGAAGTTTACCGGGGATGACGCTGAAATCTGCAATACGGTCAAAGTGCTTGCCGACGGTTCGCTGGTGATCGCGGCTCCCCTGACGACTTCCCTGCGCAGTGTCGCGGATATGAAAATCGCGGAAGGCGAAAGCAGCCGCGTCGGTTATCAGAAATCCGAAGTCCCCGCCACCGAACAGCAGCTTAAAGACCTTTTATTCGCCTGGTATGTTAACCTGAGCGTACGTTCGAACGGCGTGGTGATCGCCGCCGCCGGCCAGACCCTGGCGGTCGGCACCGGCGAACAGGACCGGGTCGGCGCGGTTGAACAGGCCATTATCAAATGCAAGGATAAATATCAGGGCGAAGGAAAACTTGAAGGCGCGGTTATGGCCAGCGACGGCTTTTTTCCGTTTGCCGACGGGGTTGAAACAGCCGCCAAGGCCGGTGTGAAAGCGATTATCGCCCCTGCCGGGTCCCTGCGGGATGCGGACGTGATAAAACGGGCTAATGAGCTTGGCGTTGCTTTGTATCACGCTCCTGAACGCATCTTCTCGCATCATTAAATTTGAAAAACACTTCTTTTCAGGGTACTTTATCAGATTAACCGACTGGGAGATCTGATGGATACCGTTCAACCGAAAAGCAATGGCCTGGCAACCCATACTCTAAGGGGGGAAATCACGCGTGTCGTCTACGAGAATGGCGAGGGTGATTTTTCCATTGTCCGACTTGCTGACGCGCAGGGCGTCGAACATACTGTCGTCGGTAATTTTTCCGGGGTTTTCGAGGGGCAAAGCCTTGAAGTTACCGGCAGGTTCGAGAAACATAAGGAATTCGGTGTCCAGCTTCGCGCGGAACATTTCCGCTTTCTCCTGCCCGGTACGCGCGAAGGCATTATCAGGTATCTTTCATCGGGAATGATCGAGGGGATCGGACCGAAAAACGCCGAAAATATCGTTAATCATTTCGGCGATAAAACGCTGGAAATACTTGACCATTATTCGGCTCGCCTGAAGGAAGTGCCAGGAATCGGCAAAAAACGCGCCGCCCAGATAAGCGAGGCCTGGAAAGCGCAGTCTTCGCGGCGGGAAATCTTCATTTTCCTGCAAGGCCTGGGAATATCGAGCCTTTACTGCCAGAAACTTTACAAGGAATACGGGGACAAAGCCGCCGAAGTCGTGAAATCCAATCCTTTCCGTCTTGCCGATGAAATTGAAGGCATCGGTTTCCTGATGGCGGACAATATAGCATCTTCGCTCGGTATTGCCCAGACCGATTTGCAGCGGCTGGCGGCGGGCGCTTTGTATACTTTAAACCAACTGACTATAGCCGGACACTGCTGTTATCCGGTTGATGATTTTGTCGGCAAATGCGCCGAAACGCTGCGGGTTGAACCGGAAATCGCCGCCAAAGGCCTTGAAGAAGCGCAAATGCGGGGATTTGTCCTGGTTGAAAAAAATATGGCGTATCCCGCAAGTCTTTACCGCGCGGAAACGGAACTGCCGAAATACATATACGGCCTGGGCTGCTGCCGCGAGCATCCGGGACTGAAAATCGCCAAAATCCCGCCGCTCAGGAATCTTCAGCTTTCGGACGAACAAACCCTGGCGGTCGAAAGGGTAGGGCGTTATCCGCTGAATATCATTACCGGGGGGCCGGGTGTCGGCAAAACCACCGTAATTCATGAAATAGTCCGGCGGGCGCTTGCGGCAAAGCTGAAGGTTTACCAGGCGGCTCCCACCGGGCGCGCGGCGAAACGCATGTCCGAAGCCGCGAATTTCCCGGCGAAAACCATTCACCGTATGCTCAAGTGGGAGCCCGCCGAACGCAAATTCGCTTACAATGCCGACCACAAACTGCCGTGTGACGTTCTGATAGTCGATGAAATCTCGATGCTGGATATTACCCTGGCCCTGTGCCTTTTCCGCGCGGTTAATTTCGGGACTTCGGTTATTCTGGTGGGGGACGCCGACCAGTTGCCGTCGGTGGGGCCGGGAAAAGTTCTGGACAGTTTCCTGAAATCCGGCATGTTCGCCGTAACCAAACTGACAAAGATTTTCCGGCAGGGGGCGGGGAGCAGGATAATTTCCAACGCCCACCGGGTTAATCACGGCGAACTTCCCGAAAAAATCGGCAACACGGATACTTTGTCCGATTTTTACTGGATAGAACAGGACGATCCGGATAAGGTTCTGGAACTGATTGTCCGGCTCCAGACCGAGCGTATTCCGAAACGCTTCGGTTTTGACCCGGTGCGTGATATTCAGGTTTTGACCCCGATGAACCGCGGCAATTGCGGGACGCGTTCGATCAATGACTGCCTTCAGCATATCCTGAATTCCGGACATAAGCCGCAGTTCAAGGTCGGCGACCGGGTTTTCAAGGCGGGCGACCGGGTTATGCAGATCAGCAATAATTATGACAAAAACATTTTTAACGGCGATATGGGCAGAATCGGGAGTATCGACCATAAAGAAAAAGTTTTCAGTGTTTTCTACGGCGGTTCCCAGGTGGTGAATTATGAGTTTACGGAGGTCGACCAGTTGACTTTAGCCTATGCCGTCACTATCCATAAATCACAAGGCAGCGAGTTCCCGGCGGTGATCATGCCG
This sequence comes from Victivallaceae bacterium, assembly GCA_041668685.1. GTDB lineage: Bacteria > Verrucomicrobiota > Lentisphaeria > Victivallales > Victivallaceae > JAHOYW01. The sequence goes on from JBAYCO010000175.1 coordinate 6,705, forward strand.
ATGCTCAACCAGCATTACATGATGCTCCAGCGCAATCTGCTTTATACCGGCATAACCCGCGCTAAAAAACTGTTGATCCTGATCGGCGGGGCCAAGGCTGTGGCGATGGCGGTGCGCAATACCCGACTCGAACCGCGGTATTCTCTGCTCAGGCAACGTCTGGTTGCTATGAGAAAAAGGGAAAAATTTACAAGCAAGTAGCAGGAGCAGCCTGCTCCGCAACATAGACTTCTGATTGCCTGAAGTCTTCAAGTGTGTCGGGTGCAAAGGTCGCGGTGCGAGGCCGCACTCGCGACTTAATAAGGGAAAAAGTTCAATGTTTTATGACGAACCAAAACTAAAAACGGGAATTATCCTGAATTCCGGGGATTATCCGAAATTTGCCGCTGATACAGTCTGGTGCGGGATAGGATCTTGTTTTTCCTCGAATCTGTCGGCGCTGCTTGAACAATGCGGACTTGAGGTGAAGCAGAATCCCAGCGGCATTATCTATAACAGTTGCTCAATGCTTCAGTTAATAACGCGGGCCGCCGGAGCGCGTTATTATTCGGAAGGTGATTTTTTTGAACATGCCGGGCTCTGGCATTCATGGGAACATCACGGAAGTTTTTCCCGTCCGGATCTGAAAGAAGCGTTGACGAACGCCAATAAGGTTCTGGAAGAATTCAGGGAAACCCTGAAAAGAGCCGATGCGGTTGTCCTGACGCCTTCGTCCTCGGTGGTTTACTGTCTGAAAAGTTCCGGGGATATTGTTGCTAACTGCCATAAAGTGAACAACAATCTTTTTGAACGGAAAATTTTGAGTATGGCGGAAAACCGTCAATATCTGGCGGCAACAGTAAACAAGATTTTACAATTTAACGCGAACTGCAAAATTATTTTTACCTTGTCTCCGGTGCGCCATTATCCGGGAGACTTGGCGCTTAACTCCGTAAGCAAGGCGAACCTGCGCGGCGCTTTGCATGAAGTCTGCGAAGAGTTCCGCGAAAACTGCATATATTTCCCCGCGTACGAAATTCTTCACGATGATCTCCGAGACTACCGTTTTTATAAAATTGATATGCTGCATCCGTCCGAACAGGCCGTCGAATTGATTTGCGGCCGCTTCGTAAAACTGTTTTTTA
>JBAYCO010000176.1:0-7817 GCA_041668685.1 Victivallaceae bacterium
GTCCTCTGGGCGTGGTCATAGTTTTTCGGTTTTACCATTTCCATAAATTGTTCTGCAAAATCTTTCGCCATCCAACCTTTAGTCCCGCACGGCTAGGGACAGCCGTGGCTGCACCGGGAAACTAAAACAGATGTAGCCGCCCCTGTCCCCAGGGGCGTAGGGAACGTTGCATGAGAGTTAAACTTTGAAATTCTATTAACGTCTCCTGCTCGCCTGTGGAGAGTTTTTTCAAACCGTGACAAATTGTCACGACTTCACTTCCTTCCTGCTTAAGCCGCTGCTTTAACTTCCTCCAATATGCTCCTGAATCAGGGCTGTTTGTTAATGCGCCACAAACATCCGCCACAGAATAATACCACTCTTCATTCTGCCAAATCCGCCGGATTTGTTTTGAAATATTACAAGCTTCTCTGCATGATTAGCTTCTGTATCTTTATATGCGTTGTCCTGCTTTATGATGAATGCAACGTTGCGGAACCTTACCAGGCGATGAGCTTTACCAGTTTTTTGGGGACGAATTTGGGGATTAATGAGCAAAGCCTTAGTCTTTCCTCACGGTTTATGTAGATAACCCAGCCGACCAGCATATAAACCGCTCCGGTGGCGGAGGCGGAAAAGAGAAGTCCCCAGAAATTCCACCGCCATAGGGGAGTGATTGAATGCGTGAAATAGATGGCGGTCAGGGTTATCGGCGTCGCGAAAAGCATTACCGGCAGGTAGACTTTCAGCAGGTAGGGCAGGGGACTGCTGCCGCTGTGGCGGGCGGCCAGCGGGAATATTACCAGCAGGCTGATTATGACATTGGGAATAAGGGTCCCGATGGCAACTCCTATTATTCCCATTGACTTGATGAAAATAATACTTAAAACTATATTGGAAATGCTTTCCGCGACCGCAATTTTGGTGATCAGGCGGTGATGGCCGGTCATCAGCAGAAAATGCTTGGCGGTATCACGGAAAATTATCAGTATGAACATGGAGCTTATGAGTATGTATGAAAGCATGATAGTAGTTTCATCCGTGACTTTCAGCCAGCGATACAGTATGGGCCGTACCAGGGGAATGACTGCCGCGAAAACCCCGGTGCAAATGAAAACGGTTATGCGCGTACTGTGAAACATCATATACTCCAGCTTGTGCTTATCTCCTGATTTATGCAGGATGGCGGCGATGGGGGCAAGATTGCCTTGAAATTGAGTCGATGCCTGGCTGATTAGCTGCGGTATTTTTGTGGCGATGTGATACATTCCGACGCTGGTTATGCTGACCATGGCTCCGAGCAGAACGCGGTCGGTCTGAAAGATGATCATATCACATATAGTCAGCAGGTAGGTAAAGAGACTGAAGTCGGCGATGTATTTGATTGTGCGGAGCTTGACGTATTTCAGGCGGAATTTCAAACCGGGCATCAGGCGGAAAGCCATTATAGCCATTGCGAAATTGCTCAGCAGATTGATGCTGGTCGTAAATATGATCAGGGTCATCAGGGAGTGTTCTGTGTGGAAAATATACCAGACTCCGGCGAGTTCCACAATCTTATTGCCGATTATGACGTAATTTCTCAGGTAGGTCCGCTGGAGCCCCAGCAGTATGGTCGGGAATACCCCGGTCGGGAAAACCATGGCGACGCCGACCGTGAACAGGGCCAATACTTTTTTGTAATAAGCGATATTACGGATGTCTCGGCCGTTAGTTACTTTAAATACATATTCGAGGTTTAAAGATATTAATAGTCCGACTACTATAATTATTATCGCCATAAGGCAATAACCGAAAACAATAGTCGAAACAATACTGTTGAATTTTTCCATGTTGCCGGAAAAACTTGCTTCTGCGCTGTATTTTTCCACGGCTCTTCCGAAACCCAGGTCAAGGAGCAGGGAATACAATGAACCCGCCCACAGCAGTGACCAGAAACCGTAGAATTCCAGCCCCAGTCCTTTGAGCAGAAGATAGGCAAGAAAGATTGAAGTGACGAGTTTTATCGCCATCGCAATATAATTGCTGACGGTATTTCTTACCAGCCGTTTACCGAATTTCAATTCAACGGTGTTTGTTTTATTGTTCATTTATGTTTTATTCCGCGTTTGAATTTCGTCCAGATCGAGATGCGGCGGCGGAGGCCGAATTTATGAATGAATACTTCCGGCCACTGTTCCCTGAAACAAATTTTTACGCTGTTTTGGTCAATGATGTTTTGAACAAGTTTTATGAATATTTCACGGTGCAGATACATATTTCGCAAATAAGCCTGGCGGATTTCATCGGGTACGAGGGCGGCGTTGATCATTTTCTCCACACCGGCCGCGACGGCTTCGGGAGAATCCTCCACGTAACAAAACGCTTCAGGCGGGAAAAGGTGTTCCCGCCCGCCTGTACTGCGGGTGGTTACTGCGGGGAGGCCGCAAAGCATGTATTCAGCGCTGACGAACATGGCGCCTTCCTCCGAAGATAGGCACAGGCCGACTTTGGAGCTGTTGATATCGCGATAGATCTTGCCGGAGGGAACGCTGCTGCTCCATTTTGCCTGCGGCATTTCAGACATTACGCTGTCGAAGTAATCTTTTTCAAGCGGACTGCTCCATCCTATCAGGCGCAGCGATTTAATTTTTTGGGCCAGTTCCAGCCGTTTAAACGGGCTTATGCGGGCTATGTAGATCGCGTCATAAAGTTTGGCGGCGTTCGGCAGGATCGGATAAAGTTTTTCATCGATGAAAGCATTCTGGTGGCAGAATACCGCATTCAGTCCCTTGGCGCTGATAACCTCCTTTTCCTTTGGAGAGTTACATAGGAATATGAATTCGACGCCGGAACGCTTTTCCGCGAATCCGTTAATGACGTCAACTAATTCCTGGGCGCGTTCGGGAGTTTCCCGTTGCCAGCCGATCTGGACAAGTATGTACACCTGGTCATATTCCGCGAGGCTTTCTATAAAAGCGTCCTGGGTGACTACGAAATCCTGCCAGTAAGTGATCAGTATCAGGGGCGCATGGTTGATGATATAGCATGGGAGATATGAAAATATCCGGTTTAAAACTGCTATTGTCAGATTTTTAAGCATTCCTGAATCCTGTTTTATGATAAAGACTTGGCCTAAATTAGCATCTTTTTCGAAAATTGGAAGCCGGATGATGAAGAAAATTCAAACGCCGCAAATGCTTTGTTCATGTTCCAACAGTTTTTCTTTGAGTGCGGGGCCGCCGGCAAAACCGCCGAGGCGGCCGTCGGCGTTGATGACCCGGTGACAGGGTACGATGAGCGGAACCGGATTTTTAGAGTTAGCCGTCCCGACCGCGCGTGTGGCTCCGGGATTACCGATTGTCCTGGCAATATCCCCGTATGAGCGGGTTTGTCCATAGGGAATATCAAGAAGCGCTTCCCAGACTCTTTTCTGGAAAGCGGTTCCCCGAAGATCAAGCCTGACTTTGAATTGAGTTTGTTTTCCCCTGAAATATTCTTCGATTTGTTTTAGGGTGTCCGCAAAAAACTCATCGTTCAAAACCCAGTCGGGAGAAATTGCCGCTTTCCCAGCCGGATTGAAAACAAGGTCGGAAAGCCCATCGGAACCGCCGGCTAAAATAATTTCACAGAGCGGAGTTTTGAGTCTCGTATAGTATTTCATCGAGTCAGAACGAATTCTCCTTGCCGGGGAATTCGCCGCTGCGTGTTTCCCGGCAGTACTGTTGCAGGGCATCGCCTATGACTTTGGAAATACTGACGTAACGTTTGGCGTGTTTCGGGAGAAAGTCTCCTAAACCGAGCAGATCGCCGAGCACTTGTATCTGGCCGTCGCAATGGATACCGGCGCCGATTCCGATGGTCGGAATACTGAGCGAGGCGGTTATCTGTCTGCTGACTTCGGTCGGGATGCCTTCGAGTACGACGCAGAATGCTCCGGCTTCTTCAACCGCTTTGGCGTCTTCCAGCAGGAGCTTTATTCCTTCGGGGGTTTTCCCGGCGATCTTGTAACCGCCGGCCGCCAGCACTTGCTGCGGCAGCAGGCCGATATGTCCGATTACCGGTATGCCCGCTGTAACCAGGCGTTCAATTACGGCGACGGCGTAACTGCCGCCTTCGAGTTTGACGGCGTCGCAGCCGGCTTCTTTGATGTAGCGCCCGGCGTTCCGCAGCGCTTCCGAGCAGGATATCTGGTAGCTCATGAAAGGCATGTCGCCGACGATAAAGGCATTCGGAGCGCCCCGGCGGGCGGCCCGGCAGTGAAACAATGATTCTTCAATGGTCAGCGGCAGGGTGTTTTCATAACCGAGCACCGTATTTGCCATTGAGTCGCCGATCAGGAGAAAATCGACTCCGGCTTCGTCGGCGAATTTGGCGCTTGGCGCGTCATAAGCGGTTACGGCAACAATCTTTTCGCCGTTTTCCTTCATCTTTCGAAAACTGCATACGGTTTTTTTCTTTTTCGCGTTCATGGCGTAAATCCGTTTAAAATTAGATTGCAAACTATTAATCTACTTGTTGAAACTTTTTTTTCAAACGGGTTTTACAAATAAAGCCCGGCGTAGTATCTTTTTTCAATATCCAAAAATTTCCAAAAAGAACAACCTGATGAAGAACAAAAGCAAGTTAAGACGGCATCACGAAATAAACCGGAAACGCAAACTCCGCAACACGGTAAAAGCGGAGTTTAAAAAGAAAAAAGTTATCCTGAATGGAAAAATTACCCTGACCGCCGGCGGTTTGGGTTTCGTAACCCCTTTGAATTCCGAAGCCGAACCGGATGAAAAAGCCCAGGATATATTTATTCCCCCGCAGTTTATCAGTTCCGCTATGAACGGCGATACGGTTGAGGTAGAGCTCATTCCCGACCGCCAACCGGCGGGACCTGACCGCGGCCCGGTCGGGCGCGTGACCGCAGTCATTGACCGGGCGCGCGACACGCTGGTCGGAAAGATTGTTTCCGGCCATAAAATACGCCCCGTAAATAAACGCATTACCGAGGATATACAGATTTCCGGCAGTCTCAACGGCGCGAAACGCGGCGAATGGGTAAAGATCAAACTGCTGCATAATAAATCAGGCCGTACTCCGCATATGGGAACGGTTGTTGAACGCATAAGCGAAGCCGGTTCGATAAAAGGCGACCTCGATGCCGTTTGCAAAGAATTCGATTTGCCGCCCGCCTATACGCCGGAGGAAAACGAGGCGGCGGCGCGGATTCAGCCGCGTACAATAAAACGCGTTGACCTGCGCGACAGGATTACCGTTACCATCGACCCTTTTGACGCCAAGGATTTTGACGATGCGGTATCCGTCGCTTCAACCGAAAACGACTCCGAGCTGGAAATAGGGGTTCATATTGCCGACGTAGCCGCCTGGATAGCTCCCGGCTCCAAATGGGACAAAGCGGCTTATGAGCGTTCGTTCACCTCATATCTGCCCGGCCGGACTTTGCCGATGCTGCCGAAAACGCTGACCGCTGCCATCAGCCTGACCGCTGACGGCGATTCGTCCGCCCATACGGTTTTGTTCACTGTCAACAAGCACAGCGGGAGAATAGTCTCTGCGAGGCGTTTCCACAGCGTTATAAAGGTCGATAAACGTTTGAATTACGATGAAGTCCAGGAATATATCGACAACGGCGTCAAAGGTGACGACTGGGACGCTGGACTTTGCGGCGCGCTTGACACGTTGATAAAAGTTTTTCGCAATATGCGCCGCAACCGTCAGCAGAACGAGGATTTCCTGATGATGGCGATACCCGAAACCAGGGTTTTGTGCGACGAGGACGCGGATAAGATAATCGGCATAGTTCACAAGGAACAGCGGGAGGCGGATCAATTAATCGAGGAATTCATGCTGGCTGCCAACACCCAGGTTGCCATTGAACTGGCGGAACGCTCGATACCGGGACTTTTTCGCGTTCACCCGGAGCCCGACCCGGAAAAACTGGCGGAGTTTTCTGAAATCGCCGTTGAGACTTTTGGCGTCTATCCCGGAGATTTGAGCAATCGCGCCGTCTGTAACCAGTTCTTGAAAAATTTGCCGGACGACCCGCGGAAACCGGCTATACTCGGCGCTTTTCTGCGCTCGATGGCGCGCGCGGTCTATGAAGCGAAACCCGATCTGCATTTCGGGCTGGGCAAGACTCGCTACAGTCATTTTACCAGTCCGATACGCCGCTACAGCGACTTGATGGTGCATCAGCAGTTATGGGAAAAAGAAGTTTCCGGCCCTATGCGTTCAAACCGCGACGCTGAAAAAATAGCGGAACACTGTACGGAAAAGGAAGCCAACAATGATGACGCGTATTTTACCGCCAACGACCGCCTGAAACTGCGTTATCTCGAACAGGAAATGGCGGGCGGAAGGGATAATCTGCATGAGGCGGTGGTCGCGAAGATCATGGCGGCCGGAATGCTGGTTGATATTCAGGATTTGGGAATATACGGTTTTGTCCCGCTGGAAAACCTTGGCGGCAGCTTCCGCCGTGTCGGTAATCAGTTGCTTGACCGCAGGGCCGGGGAAAGTTTCAAATGCGGCGATTACGTAATGCTGGCTTTATCGCATATAGATCTGGATAGGGGAAGTGCGGTGTTTAAAAGACAGGAATAGAGGAGAACGGATATGAAAAATTCCAGAAACGCGAAAATCATAGCGACCGTCGGTCCCGCTTGTGAAAGCTCCCGGATGCTGCGGCGCATTATCCACGCCGGAGTGGATGTCTGCCGGCTTAATTTTTCGTTCGGAACCCACGAAGAGCATCGGGTGAAATTTGACCGCATCAGGAGCATATCGCGAAAGCTTGGCAAAGCGGTCGCGGTTATGCAGGACTTGCAGGGGCCTAAAATCCGGGTCGGCAAACTGAAAGAACCGGTTGAAGTAAAAAACGGCGACAGCCTGGTTCTTTCCGGCGACAGCGTCCACCGGGAAAAATTCCGGCTGCCGACCACCTATAAGCGCATTGCCGACGATACTAAACCAGGCAAAACCATTCTGATGATGGATGGACGAATTGTCCTGCGGGTGAGTTCGGTCAATCCCGTGAAACGGGAAGTTCACTGTATTGTAAAATCCGGTGGAACCATTTTAACCGGCAAAGGGATCAACCTGCCGTATACGAAAATTTCCCTGCCGTCGGTTACGGCTAAGGATAAAAAAGACGCCTTGTTGGGAATAGAGCTGGGAGTTGATTATGTCGCCCAGTCGTTTGTGCGTTCGGCGGCGGACATTCTCACCCTGAAACGACACCTGAAACGGCATGGCGGCGGTCATATCCCGGTGATCGCCAAACTGGAAAAACCGGAGGCTCTGGATAACCTGGACGCTATTCTCGACGTTGCCGACGGGGTTATGGTGGCGCGCGGCGATCTCGCGGATGAAATATTTTTCGCGAAAGTCCCGACTGCTCAGAAACGGATCATCGCGGCGGCTAACCGCAAGGGTAAACTGACTATCGTCGCTACAGAAATGCTTTCGTCAATGACGGAAAATCCTTTGCCGACCCGCGCGGAAGCCGGTGACGTCGCCAACAGCATTCTGGACGGCGCCGACCTGATTATGTTGTCGAACGAAACCGCCATGGGCAAATATCCGGTAAAAGCGGTCAGCGCCATGAGCGCTATTGCCGTCGAGGCCGAAAAAATGATCGATAATGAAAAATTCCTGATCGATATGGTTTGTGACAAAAAACTGGAACTCAACCGCGCTATGTGCTTGACCGCTTCGTTCCTGTCGCATGAGCTTAATGAAAAAGCTGTCGCGGTTCTGACCAGCACCGGGCAGAGTGTGGCGATTCTGTCAAAATACCGCCCTGAAACGAAAATTTACGCGGCGACTTACTCCGAGGCAGTTTATTA
>JBAYCO010000177.1:0-7748 GCA_041668685.1 Victivallaceae bacterium
TACTGTTTACCGCCCGAAAAACATTTCCGACAGCGCCTGGCCGAAACCGGAAGAACCGAAAGCGGAAGACTACACGCAGTTGCCTGATAATCTCCACAAAGACCTTGACCGGATATTAGCCGCGCTGCCCCTGAAAAATTCCACTCTGAAAGATCAGCGCCGCATATCTATCCTGCTTGAATATTTCCGGAGCAATTTCACTTATAAAATTCGCAAACAGCCCGAAAATCCAGTCGATCCCGTGCTCGCTTTCCTCAACGAAACCCGCGAAGGACACTGCGAACTTTACGCCACCGCCATGGTTCTGCTCCTGCGGCGACTGGGCGTCCCGGCGCGTTATATTACCGGTTTTATCTGTGCGGAACGCCATCCGTCAGGCGCCTATTACGTCGCGCGGCTGGGCAACGCCCACGCCTGGGTGGAAGCCTTCGACCGGAACAAAAAGCAATGGCTGACAATCGAACCAACCCCGCCGAGCGGCGCTCCGAATTACCAGCATGACTGGTCGGTTATCGAATCCTGGACAGATATTATCAATAAAACCTTACGCCAAATGCTCTCGAACATGCGGCGCGGCTATTTCGCGCGGGCGATAATCGGTTTTCTGGCGGGAATATGGGAATTCATCGTCATAATTTTCTATGATCCCATCCGCGGCCCGTTTATCGGGCTGCTGATTATCATCACCGCGGTTTACTATATTCGCCGCCGACGCAAAATGAGGCAGGTAAAACACGATTTTGCCGTTCCCGACGAAATTTTTATCGATCTCGGCAATACTTACCGGAAAATCCAGAAACGCTTAAAGGATAAATATGAAATTGATCTGTCAGCTTCATCGACAATATCTGATTTCATCGACGCGTTGTCGGGGTCAGACATGCCGGAAACCGAAAAGAAACGCCTGTCCGGACTGCTGCGTGAATATGAAGCCATGCGTTACCGTAAAACGCCTCCCGCTTCCGAAATCTATATAGATTTCAAAAAACGCTTTCATCTTTAAAATATTTTCGTTTGTTAAATAGACTAAAGCGGTTATATTATAGTTCATCGATAGAGAAAGAAAAAGGATGATATTTCTATGGATTATGAAAAGGGCGCGCCATATAATCAACAGCAGGAAAAATTCGTCCGCAAACTGAAAAAAGCTTATCATAAAAAAAACATTCTGCCCCTGCTCCTGCAAAAATTTCCTCCATCCCGGGAAATCTCAATACTGGAGTTTGGCCCCGGCCTCGGCGTCCTGGGCGATCTTCTTTATGAATACTATCCTCATCTTGATTATACAATTCTGGACATTTCCCCGGATATATTAAACTGGAACCGCGCTCGACATGCCAATGTCAAAACCGCGCACATATGTTCTCCCGAAGAATTAAGCCGATTCCTTTCGGACAAAAAATTCGATGCCGTTATCGCACTCGACGTCTGGGAACATATACCGGACGCAAACCTTGACGCTTACACCGGAGAAAGTTTGAAATGCCTGAACTCCGGAGGTGTGTTTATTGCCCAGGTTCCCAATTGGGCTTGCCCCTTTGCCCCCAATATTGTTTTTGCCGGGGATATGAACCACTATAACCGCTTTAACGAAGTTTCCGCCAGGCAACTGCTGATAAAAAACGGCGCCGACAACAAAAACATAAAGATACTTCCTTACGTTTTCCCAACAAACAATTTCTTGAATTTTTTCCGTCGGCTCATTCGTCCAATCTGTCTGATTTTTTATAAATTCACTTTGTTTTTATTAGGGTTGCAGATACTGAAAGTCTGTACTCCCAACCTAATTATGCTGACAGAAAAAAAATGATCTCAGCAACCGGAATACATAATGCGCATACTGTATGACCACCAGATATTCACTTACCAAAAATTCGGCGGTATTTCAAGATACTTCGCCGAACTGATTAAATGTTGTTCGGACATTGATAATGTCGATTATATACTGGGACTCAAAGAATCATGCAACGAATCGCTGATCAATACCGGCCTGGCAAAAAAACACCACATAAAAGTGCCGTCATCGTCGGATAACCGATTCATGTTAGTCCGTCGTCACCTGAAAAATAGATTGTATACGCGCAAACTGATAAAAGAAAATAATTTTGATCTGTTTCATCCTACTTTTTACTTTCCGGCAATAACCAGAAAACTGCGCCGGAAACCTTTTGTTATAACCATTGTCGACATGATCCCGGAGCGTTTCCCGGAACTCTATCCTGTTAACGGCCCATACGCAAAATACATTACCTACAACTGGATAAACGGCAAAAAGGAACTCGTAAAAAACGCAGCTGCAATTATCACCATTTCTGAAAAAACCAGGCAGGATATTGTTGAAATATACGGCATAAGTCCCGATAAAATAAAGGTTATTCATTTGGGGAATTCCATTTCCTCCTCAAACAGCAGTCCCTCCACTCTTAAGCTGCCGGCAAGGTATCTTCTTTTCGTGGGAAACAGAAACTGTTATAAAAACTTTTACCGCTTCCTTGCCGCCGCCGCGGAAATAATAAAAGAAGACCGGGAACTGAGTATAGTATGTACCGGGGGAGGTAAATTTTCAGAGGAAGAAAACACCTGGATAAGCTCTCTTTCCCTTGCGGGGAAAATTTATCAGCATAATGTCGCCGACACCGAATTATATAACGTTTACCGAAATGCGGAAGCATTTATTTTTCCTTCCTTATACGAAGGTTTCGGCATTCCGATACTTGAGGCGTTCGCGGCGCAATGCCCGGCAGTTCTCAGTGACGCCAGTTGTTTTCCGGAAATAGCCGGAAACGCCGCGATATATTTTGATCCGAATGATGAAGATTCCATCAGCAAGAGCATAAAACGGGTAATATATGATCCGGATTTGGCGGAATCCATCAAGGCCAAAGGTTTGGAACGCGGTAAAAAGTTTTCCTGGCAGGAAACATGCCGTCAAACTATTGAGGTCTATAAAAGCGTCTTAGACAATACTTGAGAAGTATATTTCAAAAAATGAGCTCAGACAATATAAAACTAAATATTTCAGCATGTTTGGTCGTATATAATGAAGAAAAATTGATTGAACGCTGTCTTAACAGTATCTCCGGCCTCTGCAATGAAATCATTATAATCCATGACGGGGAATGTACCGACAAAACTTTGGAAATAGCCCGGCAATATACAAATCATATCTATATTAGAGAACATATAGGAGACGCTGAGCCGCATCGCACAGAGGCATATAAGTACGCAAGCAAGGAATGGATACTTATAATTGATGCCGACGAATTTCTCACTGAAAAAGCAAGAGAGATCATCAGGAAAGAACTTTCCGGGAATACCGCCGACTATTATTTACTTAGATGGCCGGTTTGGGACGGGAAAAAATACCGGTCATCGAAGTGGCCGCTTAAACCTGCCATTTTCCGCAGAGAAAAAATGCGTTATATCGCATTTCCCCACGGTGAGGTGACTACCGATGGCAAAAAGAAAATTATTCCGGCCCGCCTGGAGCACCAGCCGCAATATGATAACTATTCCCTGCAAACATTCCGGGAAAAACACAAAAAATGGATAAAAATCCACGCCCGGTATCTTAACCGGGATATATACTCTCTCCCTGCATTTAATGCTCCGGAGCCAAGGGAATGGCCCTTACACATGAGGCTGATAAAAAAATACGGACTGTTCTCAATACCCGTAAACTTTTTCGTTTTCCTGTTGGCTCCTTTCAGACGCCGGGAAGCTTTATATACCCCGTGGACGGTATTCAGGTATTCTGTAACGTATTATCTATATTATGTATGTCTCGCGTTCGAATGTCGAAAAATACGCAAAGAAACAGAAGACCACTGTAAAAAGTAGCGAATATATGATATATTACCTTGATTTGGCAAGGAAGGAAAGGACAAAATATGAAATATTTAATAACCGGCCACAGCGGATTCGTCGGGAAATATCTTATCAGCCATATTCTCCGAATGGAACCTGATGCGGAAATAACCGGGCTGGATATATCCCCAACAACACAAAAACATCCGCACCTTAAAGAATTCCAGGTAGATTTGCTCGAAACGGAAGAGCTCAACCGGATAGTAAAGGATTTCAAACCCGATTATATTGTTCACCTTGCTTCTTTCAGTTCGGTAGCCTACAGCTGGCGCTACCCGCTCGAAAGTTTCCGCAACAACACAAATATTTTTCTAAACCTTCTCGAAGCAATCCACAAAAATTCTCTCGGCAGCCGGTTGCTTTCCATAGGTTCCAGTGAGGAATACGGCGAAGTATCCGCAACAGACCTGCCGCTCAAAGAAGACCTGAAACCACGTCCGCTCAGTCCCTATGCCGTAGCGCGGGTCGCCCAGGAGAACATGTCCGCAGTATATTCAAGAGGTTTTAAACTAAACATAATCTGCACAAGGTCCTTCAACCACATCGGCCGCGGCCAGGAAGACAGGTTCGTAGTCAGCTCCATCGGTAAAAAATTCGCGGAATTTAAAGCCGGGAAATGTCCGGAAATCCGAGTTGGAGATACCGGCATAATCCGGGATTTTCTGGATGTGCGGGATGTTGTCCGCGCCTATTACATGCTTCTAAAAAACGAGGAAAGCGCCGGGGAAATCTTTAATATCTGCAGCGGACTGCAAACGTCAATCCAAGACATTATCAACCTGTTCAAGCAGATAACCGGCAGTAATCCGCCAATTACCGTCGATCCGGATCTATTACGGCCAGTGGAAAACAGGATAGTCGTCGGCTCCAACCGGAAATTACATGAGCTGACCGGCTGGCAGCCGGAAATAAAACTTGAGGATTCGCTCAGGGATATTGTCGAATGGTGGGAAAACTGACGTATTATTGCCTAAGCATTCCCTGCCGGGAACACAAAAAATCCCGACATGCTTTGCAAAAATAAACAAAAAGTATGGGTTGCCGCGTTAAAAGCGAATAGCCCAAAACAGCCGCCCAATAAAAGAATAAAATATAAACAATGCAATTAATTTTATTCCTGAAACTTCCATGCTTCTTTACCAGAAAAAAGAGATTTCTGGTCGAATAATAAAAACTGATCGGATTCATATAACCGCCCAGTGCGCGGGAACCTTTATGCAGGACAAACGTCTTGCCCGTATAAAAAAGCTTGTAACCGGCTTTCAGAGCCCTCAGACACATTTCGGAATCTTCATGATAAGCAAAATATTCTTCAGCCAGCAAACCTGTTTTCTTCAGCATATCTATCCTTAACAGAATGCTGGTACCCGTACAGAAACCGGTTTCCCACCGCTGGTCATACTGACCGTTGTCCTCCTCGCCGTATCCAATGATGACATTCTTTCCTGTGCTTAAGTTCAGCTTTCCGCCGGCATACTGTACCTTTTTCGGATGGCTCCAGAAAAGCAGTTTGGGGGTAACAATACCGATAGCGTTGTCCGATTCAGCAGTTTCAACCATTTCATTAACAAATCCGAGCGCCACTTCGGTATCATTGTTAAGCAATATGACATATCGGCAACCGGCTCTAACCGCCTCCCTTATGCCGACATTATTGCCTTCCGCGTATCCCAGATTAGCGTCGTTCACTATTAATTTTATTTCGGGATACCTTTCTTCGAATATCTTCGGGCTACATTCTTCCGAAGCGTTATCCACCAAATATAAAATTACTTGAATTCCTGATTTGGTCTTGAGTTTCCTGAGACTTTCAAGACATGCGAGAGTATCTCGCATGCCATTCCAGTTCAGGATAACTATTCCCAACCTTAATCTGTCGTCCATTAACTTAAGCCTTCTCCTCCGCCGTAAAAAACTGGAGGATATTTTAAGATATTTTCCCTTGCTTTTTAAATATTATGTTGAACAGGAAAGCGAACCTGTACCTTATTCTTAACGCTTGGTACCAAAACGCCAGAAAATTTAAAAATGCAAACTTCAAGTCAAGCATAAATTTCCCTTTAAAATACTCTCCGGTATAATATTGCGAAACCGAAAATTTCGCCGGTCCCTGGCAATGAATACAGTTAAACCTGATAAATTTCTTTTGCATGAGGCTATAACCATACGGTATTTTATTTTCCCACAGCAACTTCTTTTTCCCAAAACGCATTTGATACTCTTCCGGATAAAAATTCTCCTGAAGGTTTATATTAATATCAAAAAACGATCCGTTCCTTGTTTCCACCAAGCTGACTATTTTTATCCTGTTCCGGTATTTGTGATAGAAATGTTCCGATATGGTCATATCGCTTATCGCTCCGACTTTTTTTTCCGCAATAATTTCATGCCACGACTTTTCCAGATCTTTCATGAAATTTTCGTCTTTATAAGTATTCAAAATACATTCGTTAAAGCATTTCAGATATTCGGTTTTCCAATATGACAAACTGACACTGACGTATTCTTCGGAAACGCCAAACATCACTCCGGCATCAATGTCCGGGTAATCGGAAGCCATCAGACCGGTAATGTTCGAGTAAAGCATGACATCCGAATCACAAACAAAAACTTCTTCACAGCCCCTGTCCAGCAAATAATCCTCCAAAATAAGCCAACGCTGAAAGCAGAATAATTCATATCCGTAAGGGTTAGTTGAATAATGACGATAAATTTTCGTAAATTCACCCGCCCGGCGGAAATAATTTTTCATATCGACATGAGTTACAAAATCAAAGCAAACATTGCTCTCATCGCCAAGCAAAATAATTTCCGAATCAGGATTTGTATACGCGGCCTGCCGTAAAGAGTATTCCATATAGGAACTATATCCCTTGTGAATAAAAACTATAGGTAAATTCATTTCTCCCTCCAGTCCCTACCAATATGATCCGCCTTCAATTTTTGTTAAATCCGCGGGCGTCTCACCCCGCGAAGGCCTGACCCAGTATTCGTTATACAAATTTTTGTAATAATCGACATTATCCCATCTGCTTCCCTTTATTCCAAACAACAGTTGGGAAACTCCGCCCATATGAACGGCTTTTTTCCCTGTACGCTTCACATGTGCCGCCAAGGGAAAACCGTAGGCCCCCGCCCCGATCAAAGCTATATCAAAATCGAGCCTGTCTATTTCATCGCACATGTAGTCAAGGGCTTCAAACCAGTTGGCATATTCCACTTTTTTCCCCGCCGCTGACTGTACCGCCTTCAGGGTTTGCAATTCAAAATCAGGCAGGACATTTTTATCTTCAAACAGCTTTTCACGCCTGCCATATTGGCTTTTCACCGTTTCGGCAAAAGGATGGACAACAAGCACCTTTTTCCCTTCCAAGGCCTGCGACCACGGCGGGTTATACTTGTAAGGCTCCAGCGCCTCAAACGGGACATTCCCGGCCTGCGGGAAAAATTTTGCTATCCGATGCTGTTCAGCGCGCCAGACCCCGACAATATCAATCTGTTTCGAATCCTCAATCATAAGCTGCGCAAAACGCTCCATAAAGACATCTTCGGCCGGAAAAAAACCCGCCATGTAATGAAATCTATTCTTTAACACCAGGTTATAATCTAAAGGTTCTCCCCTGAAGACACACTGTATTTTTTTTACAATACCATTTGCCCCGGCCCGGTTCAGGTGAGCGACCATGACTTGCAGTTCCAGAGAACCGAAACGACAAACCATACAGGGATCCGGGGCTAGAAGGGCATCCCTGATCAAATCGGAAGCCTCCTGCCCCTGCTTGTGATAAGGTAAATGCAACGGCACCCCGATCATCTTCATATAAATTTTATACAACGGATATAATCCGGCCCGGAATTTCGGAAAATTCAGCAGCATGAGA
>JBAYCO010000178.1:0-7746 GCA_041668685.1 Victivallaceae bacterium
CCAGCCGTATTTTAATGTATTGCTTAATGGCGTCAGAATGGTTTCCTGACCGATGATTTGGGTTGCGAGATAATTCGCTAATCCTTCAGCGCGGGTAATTGAAGCGGTAAATCCGTTCCGTGTTTTCTGTCTTTCGCTTTCCATTTTGAGCTCCTTTCAAGAAAATTTCAAGAAAATTTCGTTTTTTTTGAAATTTCAACTTGCATTTTTTGAGATTGATATTTTAATATAATATAGTCATTATAGCATGTTGTATAATAACCAATATATATTGAAATATCTGCATGTCAAATAAAAAACATGCGAAAATATGGCAGAATTTTGTTTTAATATTATATAGTCTTTATACAATATGAAGGAACATAACCAAAAGGGAGAATGAGAGATGAAAGCAGGGAAACTTGGCAAGCGAAAATGGTTATTGGGACTGTTGGCGCTGCTTGGGGTGTCTACACGGGCGCACGCATCAGTACAGCAGGTAACGCTGGAATCGGGACTTGGTTACGTCGGGTACTTCATCGTCGGGATGATTATGTTGACGTCGCTGATTCTGATCGGCGTCGGGGGTTATCAGATGAGTCAGGACTCGGGCAAAGGGAAAATGACCGTGGCGGCCGGGGTACTGATCCCGGTTTTTCTGGCGGTAGTGTATTACGTCTTCAAGAATATTCTGAAGATCGACATCGATTTTCAGTCCTCACTTTGACGGCGGAACGGATATGAATGATACTTCTCCTGTAATTATTACCCGTAATCCGGCCCAGGCTGTGGCGTCGGTCGTAAAACTTTTCGGTTTTCGCGTGCGCGGCAACACGGTTTATGTCTTTTTTTCCGGTTTGGTAGCCGGAGTGTTGTCTGCGATTGCGGCATATCCGGTCCATATTCTTTTCGCGGGGATGGCGATGATTACGCCTCCGGTGCTTTCCGTTATTTTTATTCGGCGTTTTGTTGCGGAAAAGCCGCGCTGCTTTTTCTGGTTCTATCTGGATGAAAAATTTCAGGGAATTTTTCTTCGTAAACCTGAATATCAGGGAGGGAATTATGCAGCAGCTTCCTGATGGATATATCTCGGAGAGTGGTTTTATCGTATATGGCGAGCTGTCTCCCAGAGGCTTTGCGGCCAAAGGCTACCGGCTTGAAATACCGAATCTCGGCAATGCCGGGAACGGGCTCAAGAATGATCTGTTTCTGCGTCTGGCCGGCTGGCTGGCCTCCCAGACCTTGGACAAACGCATCCAAATTCGTTATACGCGGGACGCCGACTATCGGGATATTCTGAATTCTTATCAGAGCGATACCGATAATTCGGCTTCCGATATTTGGAGCAAATATGTTCGCAGCAACATTTTCGAGGGAATAAACCGGAAGATTACCAGCCGAATTTTGCGACGTGAATATGTTGATGTATATTTCTGTAGAAAATTGAGTACGTTCCTGAAAAATGGCTTCATCCCGGAATCGCGCCGGGAGTGCGCCGCGTTTGAAAGGGAAGTTTCCACAGCATTCGCCCATGATATGTCCGATTTAGGGGCTTTTTTGGCATTGCCGGTCAAACCCCTGGGGAATATCTCACTTTTCCGTGAATTCTACCGCGCTGTCAACAAATCGGCGCTTGATCTCGACATAGATTATGAAGCGATGTTCGAGTGCCGCCTTGCGGATATATATGCTTGCGAATATTCCGGGATCAGCTCAGAAGAACCTGGTCATGCCAGTTTCAAGTCCGATGGATATTACCATAATATTTTCACGCTGCACGATTTCCCGAAAACAGATATGTTTCCGTTTTACGGTTCCAAACTTCTCGAAAACAATATCCGGAATCTGACGATAGCCGTCAATATTGAGGCGCAGGATGTTGAAAAAACCATCGAGGAAAAGCAGAAACACTGGAAGCGCGTTCGCGCCGATTTGCTGGAAGAGGAAAGTGAAGTTGCGGCAAGCGCCGGACTGGACGAACTGACCGCGCACATTTACCGTCTTGGTAAGGGCGAGGACTTCCCGTTGAAAATTGAGTACATCATTCATACCTGGAACCGCGACCTTGCCGATCTCCAGAGCGATTCGACGATATTGAAACAGGCGGCGACGTCCATGTTTACCAGTCTCGATTCCTATGATCTGGGATTGCAAAGTCTTCACAATTTCATGAAAACTTTGCCGGGCTATCTCTTTTATCCCCGGCGTGACGCCGTACTGGACTGTATGCATCGGCCGCTGGCGGCAATTTTGCCTTTTTCAAGCTCGTTTGTCGGCAAAGGCAAAGACGGCAACATTTTGTTTGAAGGCGATCACGGCAATCTGATGACGTTTTCGTTTTTCGACGGTTCGACGCCGCAGCATACCTTATGTCTTGGTCAGACCGGTTCCGGCAAGTCGGTAAATTTTGTGTCGATTTTGTCGCAAAGTTTTTATGAATTCGCCAAAGTGGTGATCATCGAGGAAGGCGGAAGTTATTTCAACCTGACGCGGATCTACGGGGATGAGGCGCAATATATCGTGATCGATCCCGGCGCCAACCTTACCCTTAATTATTTTGACACAGGCGGACTGCCGCTTACGTCGTCGCAGATAGAGTTTACCACCACTTTTCTGGTCGCGATGTGCGGGGAGAGTTCCGATCTCGAAAAGATTCAGGACCGGGCGGCAATTATTACCCCGTATGTTGCGGCGGTTTATACCGACGCTTACAGCGAATGGCGGAATAAACACCGGAACGAACTGGAACTCGCCGCCCGGATGAGTTTGACCATTGACGCGATAATTCCCCGGCTCCCGCTGGATCAGAATACCGCGCAGGACGCTTATTTCGAACTCCGGGATATTCTTGGCAAAAATAATGATGAACTCGAAGGCTTTGAGCGAGAAGTGATGGAACGCTATAATTCATGGACGATTCAGGAAATTAATAACTGCATCATCGATGACCCGGAACTTTTGCGCAACATCGCTTATGCATTTATGAGCAAAAGTGATATGCCGTACCACAGTCAGCTCGTCGAAGCGATTCGCGAGACTCAACTATCCAACTTGGAAAAATCGGAAACCAACCGGATCGCGGCCCGTCTGGCGGTGTATTCGATTGAAAGCGGCAAGGGGTGTCTTTTTGACGGCGAAACGACTATCGACCTGACGAAACGGTGGATTCACATCGAACTCGGCAAGATGGCCCAATCCGGCAACGCGCTGAAAAACCTGGTCGGTATCGCGATCAATAACCTGGTTAAGAATCAGATTGTGAATATGCCGCGTTCAGCGAAAAAGCTTTATCTCTTTGAGGAAGCCTCCCGGTTTCTGATGATTCCGGGGGCGGCTGAGATCATGAAACAAAGTTACGCCCAGTTCCGGAAATTTTCCTGTTGCGCGGTAACGATCACGCAGTCCATTGCTCAGATGGCGCAGTCCGGTGTCGGTCAGATAATCATGACGCAAAGCAAGATGTTTCTGTTCCTGAAGAACACGGATATGGCCGAACTCAACCTGATCGGCAATTATATCGCGCTTTCCGAGGAGGCGAAACGGAATATCATGGAGTTTCCGGCGCCGGAACATCTGCCGCCCGGAAAAAGATTTTCCAGTTTCCTGCTTTATGCTCAACGCGCGGCCTGGCCCATTGTCGGGGTCGGCCGCAATTATGCGAGTCCGGTAATTCTGGCGGCGGCGGCTACCAGCGGCGATCTCCACAGCCGCCTGACGCGATTGTTGAAGGAAATTGCCGCAAAATATCCGGAAAAAGGGTTTGCCGGGCAACTTTTACAGGCGACTGAATTGTTGACCGAAGACAATAAGCTTTTCGGTTTGCTGGACCGGATCGGGCGCATAGCGGGAGAACGGCTGTCGCCGCTGATTGTGGAAGCGAAGATTGAGTTTCACGAACTTTTTAAACAAGCAAATTAAAGGAGATCAAAGATATGCAACGGAAACTATTTCTTTTTATACCGGTTTTGTTAATGATCGTCGGAATAAACTGTTTTGCCTCGAAGATCATCTATCAAACAGACGTTACCGATACAACAGTGACGTTCGATTGTCTGGAGACCTGCGTTGGTCATCAGGCCACAATCTGGGCCATTGGCTTCAAACGCGGTGAAAACATTACCGTTACGCTGACCTTTACCAATCCATCGGGGGATGTTCTGGCGACGGCGCAGGCGAATTATAACAATCAGTACAGTAACAACTCCAAAATGGAACAAGCCGTCCTGAATTACAATTTTACGATAGAGGCCGGCACCTATACGCTTACTTTGGGCGGGGGCAGTGAAAGCGAAAATATTGCCCAGATCAGCAGTGTGCTGGTGATTTGCTGGGACTGTGCGGGTAATGACATTACTACTATTCAGACTGAACTGACAACGGAAATCGACGAGCTGAAAGCGGAATTGGAAGGTGCGGTTAATACCCAAATGGCCGAATTGCAGGCTCAGATCAGCGCACTCCAGACGCAGCTCAACGATGTAATTAGCCAGCATGAGGCAGATCAGGCGGAGTTGTTGGAACAGATTCAGGACTATAAAAATGAGATAAACACCCTCGTTACGGATTTGCAATACAATGTTGCCCGTTTGGAATTGGAACAGGCTGACTATCTTGCTCAGCTCGAAGTTGTCAAGATTGCTTACGAAAAAGATGTTGAAATGTTGAATCTTGAAATCAGCGAACTGGATTCCAAATATGCGACGGAAGTGGCGAATATCAATAGTGATGTGGCGACAATTACCAGCGATTTGGAAGAGCTGGACGCTAAATTTCTTGCCGCCGATCAGGAATTGAAAGCGCTGATTACTTCTCTGGAAAACCAGCAGACTGATTTGCAAAACCAGTTGAATCTTGCCGAGCAGGAACATAACAGTGAGCTTGCCGCGCTGCAAAGTCAGATTGACGCTGAAACTGCATTGATCCGTGCGGAACATGCGGCGGACGTTGAACGGCTTGAGGATTCAATTGACAATGTCGATACGAAATATGAATCCGAAGTCGCCCAGCTCAATACCGAGGTAACTAAAACGAATAGCGCGCTGGCCCAGGCGATCAGTGATTATACGGCTGCCGACAGTACCTTACAAGCTAAGATTGATAACTTGACGAGCGAACAAACCTCGCTCCAAAGCGAACTTTCCACGTTAACGACCGAGCACAGCCGCGATATTGCGGAACTTAAAAACCAGATCGAAACGGCAGAAAGTGCGCTATTAGCCCAACATAATGCGGACGTGAAACTTCTGGAGCAGAGCATTTCCGATCTGGATTCCCGTTATCAGACGTCCGTGGATTCGTTGACTGCCAGTTTGAATCAGACCAACACGGAGCTTGCCCAGGCTATTCGGGATTCAAATACGGCGGACAGTGCGTTGCAGGATAAGGTCAACGACCTGACTTCCAGTCAGTCTTCGCTTCAAAATCAGTTAACCGCTCTGGAAACTCAGCATAATCAGGATGTTGCCGCACTTACAACACTGATTTCGACTAAGGAAGCGGCACTGGAAGCGCAGCACGATGCGGACGTGAAACTTTTGGAACAAAGCATTTCCGATCTGGATTCCCGTTATCAGACGTCTGTGGATACGTTGACTGCCAGTCTGAACCAGACCAATTCGCAATTAGCGCAATTGGAGGAAGATTACAACGATGGCGATCTCAGCTTAAAAGATGAGATCGATCAATTGAAGCAGGAACAACTTGAGCAGAAAAATTCTCTGGCGGTGCTGGAAACTCAGCATAATCAGGATATTGCCACATTGCGGAGTGAAGCCAGCACGCAATATGCCCAATTGGAAAGTGCTTATACCGCGGATGTGAATTTGTTGAATCAGCAGATTTCCAATTTGAACTCGACGTATGCGGACAAGGTTTCCGCAATCAATACGGAATTGAGCGAAATAAATACCGAATTGACGCAGTTGGCAAGAGATTCCGCCGCCGGCGATCAGGAACTTCAGGAAAAAATTGATACCCTTATTCAGCAGCAAACGGCACAGGAAAATGCTTTGACGCTTCTGGAAACCGAACACAATAATGATGTTGCGACGCTTCGGGCCGAATACACGGCAAAGTATGAACAGCTCCAGTCCGAACATGAGGCTGACGTGAATTTGTTGAGTCAGCAGATTTCCAATCTGAATTCGACCTATGCGGATAAAGTTTCGCAGATTAATGACGAACTCAGTTCAATCAGTTCCGATTTAATGCAGATTGCGCGCGACTACTCCAGCGGCGACGCGGAATTGAAAGAGGATATCGATGACCTTCGGCTCCAGCAGTTGACGCAGCAGAACACGCTGGCCAACCTTCAGGAAACCCACTTGCGAGATGTCGCTGAGCTTCAGGAGGAATTAAGCACGGCACAGGCGGCTTTGGAGGAAAAAATTGAAGTTGAAACCGCCGATATCCGCCAAGATATGCTGGCGCTTGACAATAAATACCATGATGCGGTTGCCGAGCTGAAAACCCGATTGGCCGATCTCGACGGCGAACTTGAAAGTAAAATTGCCGCGCTTTCCGAAACGGACCGTGATCTTTACGACAAGATTTCCGAGCTTCGGGAAAAGCAGGCGGATTATTACGCCCGGATGGAAATTTTAAAAGTCACGCATGAAAAAGACATGGAAGCGATTGAAGAGGATATTGCCGACCTTGACGCGAAATACCAGGAGGAATGCGAAGCGGTCAATGCGCGGATTGCCGCCGTCGAGGAGCAGATTGCCGCCCTGAAAACCCAGCATCAGGAAGATGTCGCCGCAATCCAAAGCCAGATCGATTCCACGGTTGACCAGCTCGATGACGAAATCAAAAATATCTATCTTGAAATAAGTTCCGTCAAGGAGGAACTTGCCGCTCACCAGACCGCGACGCAGGAAGCTATCGACAATTTGGAGATCCGGATCACGGAACTCGATAAATCCGTAACCGAACGGCTGACGAATCTTGAAAACCGGATCAGGTATGCGGTTTACTCCGATGAAAAACTGGAAAGCTTGAAAAGTGATTTTGAAGCGCAAATCCAGGCGAAGGAAAAAGAAATTGCCGATCTTGACCTGGAAATTCAGGAGATGGCGGAGGCCGGGCTGGATACGTCCGCAAAAGAAACAACCCGTATCCGGCTGCTGGAAGAGCTTCTGGACCTTCGGAATGAATTGACCGACATTGAATTCGCCATCACGATCCGGCAGGATGAATCGGAATTCGCCGCCCATGAAGCGGAAATCGCGCTGCTGAAAAAGGAACTTGCGGCGCTCCGTTCCTCTACCGAGTTGCAAATCAAACAGCTCACGGATGATCTGCTGGCCACCGAGGAAAAATATCTCGCCCTGTTGGAAGAGGCGAAAGCCGACGCCGCCAGTCAAACTGCCGCGGTCCAGGCGCAGCTCGATGAACTTAAGGCGCAGGTGCTGGCCTTTGTCGAAACTCTCCGGAGTGAACGGGAAACCGGCGACGATGAACTTAAGGCGCTTCTGGAAGCAATGGATATTGCCCATACCGAACTGATCAACAATCTGGGCGAAAACATTGCGAATGAACTTGATAAGCTGAAGTTCGAAAGTGATACCCAGTATGAAAATCTGCGTTCGACCATTAACAATCTGGCATACCAGCAGCGCACTTCGAGCAGCGGGAGCGGAACTTCGTATTCACTGCCGAGTTCGGAAGCTCAGGAAGTTCCGGCTGATACCCGCGATTTGCGCGTCAGTCCAGATGCCGCACTCGATACAATTCTCAATTAACCAGGAAAGGATGAAATATCTATGA
>JBAYCO010000179.1:0-7744 GCA_041668685.1 Victivallaceae bacterium
AAAAGCAACGAAAACCGGCAAGGGAAAAAGCGAAAACGCGAAAGCGAAGGCAGAACCGGCTAAAACTGTAAAAGCAGCGGAAACCGGTAAAACAAAAAGCAAAAACGCAAAACCGGTGAAGGCGGACAAAAATGTAAAAGCGAAGCTCGAACCGGCAAAAGTGGAAAAAAACATAAAATAATCGTACCGAATATATAAACAAAGGATTTGAATAGATGAAAAAAACAATGTTAATTATCGGCTTGCTGTCGGTAATCGGACTAACGGGATTCGCTCAGGATTTGCAGTACTCTCTGGTTCCCGCATCATACGACTCAAGCGCTTTGACAACAGGCGGTATACCTCGCGGGCAAAACACCAACTCATCCCGTCCTTACCTGAACACTCTGGTATTGGCGCGACTCAATGTGGATATAGACGAAAAGACCGAACGCGTGAACTTTATCCGTGACAATGCCGACCCGTACGTCATAACTAAAGTCTACAAGCTGAAACATGTTAATCCGTATACCATTCGCGACTATATCCTGGCCGCGGTTGAAGCACGGCGTGTTGCTGAAAACAATACTTACGTTACCGGTATTGTTTATAATAACGGTGAAAAATTCATTATAGTCTCTGCTGAAGATTACCGCTTTACCGACACTCAGAACGGGCTCGGCCTGGATACCATCATTAAGAACATTGACCAGCCGCGAATGCAGGCTTCGTCCGGTTCAAAACGTTATATGTACTGGCCGATGTACCGTTCCGCGCTCGAACTGAAAGACATGATCACCAATGTCGGCGCCAACACTAAATCCAATCCGGAAGAAATAGAACTCCAGCAAGGTAAAGATAAAATAAATGTAGACCAGGGACTTAACAGTTTATTCTTCTACACTCCTCTCTATACCATCAAAAACATCCGCTACATGATGGCGCAATACGATGTCCCCCTTCCTGAAGTTCGGTTGAGCTATAAAGTTTACGAAATCTTTGCCGAAAACGATACGGATATCGGGGCCGACTTCCTGGCGTGGAAAAACAATGACGGCGCGGACCTGTTCAACGCCGGTTTGAAATACCGCAGCAACTGGGGCGGGACTTTCGGGGCAGGGCTGGAAAAATCCGGTTCAAACAATACTAAATTCTTTAACTTTAATCCCAAATGGAATTCCCGTTATCTGGATTTCCTGGCTTCCACAAGTAAGGCCAAAATCCTGACCAAAGGTATGCTCAGCGTGCGGAACCGCCAATCCGGCTATATAACCAAACAGTCTTCTATTTTCAATGTCGAACGTCTGGATGAAACGGCGGGAACCGCTATAACCCAGGCCACCTATTCGGCGACCGGTTCTTTTACTTACGGCACCGGCTTTACCGACGGGGACGACTACAAGCTCTATGCTTATACCAGCACCGGCGTCCGCATCGACATGAAAACGAAAGACGATTGTACGCTGGGAGTGCTTGAAGTAAATCCCGGTAATTCCGGGACTACCAGTTATATTATGACGATTACCGGCGATAATTCATTCATTAATGAAAACGGCGTGGATTACGGCAAAAACGTAACTGTATTCGGGTTCAAACTCCAGAAAAAGGTATATACGGAATTCGATAAAAGCGAATGGGTCTGGGAAACCGTCAACCCGGTACAAAGCACGACTGAAGAGAAAAATACGAAATTCGCCCTGAAATCCGGCGCTTACGGATTCCATATCGCGGTTAACCCGATTGTTACCCGCCGCGCCACCGTCCTGGATATAGCCATGACCAACGTCAGCCTTATCGGCTGGACTTCCGACGGCACCCCGCGTGTTTCAAAAGACAACGTCATCGAAACCAAGGTGCACATCGGCAACAACCGTCAGGAATTCGTTATCGGGGGCCTGCGCAAACGCGAAGTCGTCCGCAGCGTCACCGGGGTTCCGATCCTGTCCAAACTGCCGATCATCGGATACCTTTTCTCGACCGAAAGCGAATCCACCAAACGTTCACAGATCGTGCTGGTCTGCCAGGCCGAATCCTCATTCCCGAATACCAGCATGCCCATGGATGTAAGCAGTGATGTCTACAAAGCCGAACTGAAACTGAAAGAGGCAGGCGACAAAAATAAATACTTTTTCGGCCAATGGATAATGGACGAATAAGCTTATTGGCATTAATATAAATTAAATACAAAACAAAGAGGAATTTTTATTATGAAAAAAATCTTAGTGGTCTTAACAGTGCTTTGTGCGTGCGGCTTGGTCTTGACATCCGGAAATATGGATTATTCCAACCCGACATTACCTGGAAACTTCTTTCTGGACGCGGATTCCGACTCGGATATCGACCCCGGAGCGGAAGACTGGACAAACGGATATTTTGAAAGTCGGAATGTTGATAAACTGCCGGTTTGCAATAACTTCCATGAATGGCTGAGCCAGATGACGCATCTGTATCAATGGCACCTTTTGAAAGCTGAACCCAAAAACGGTTATTACTTTGCTCTTTTTGACGTGGGAATGGATGACAGCGAACTGGCGTTCTGTTTCCGTCACAGTTCCGGACGGGACAAAAAGTTGAGCATAGAAGTTTTTAATGAAAAGGGGCAGAATATTCGACTGAAACAATGGGGCTCGAACGCTTCCATTATACAGGAATATCAGGTCTGGAACAAGAACACCGGCGAAGCGATCAAAGTTCGCGAACTCAATGGTTATGTTATCAGGCTGAAACGCTTCCCGACTCATTTAAGGGTGCTCGCCAAGGAATTTAACGGCAGCCATAAAGTCGTTTTCGATGAGCAGATAACCAATATTATCGACTCTGTACGCGGAATTGAAAATATCACGGCAAACAAACTGCCGGATACCAGCACCCTGGATAAATGGCTTAAGGTTGTCGGCCTGCGCAGTTGGAAACTTCTGAATAAGGCTTCCAACGACTGCGGTTTCTTCGCTGTTTTCAAAATTGATGACAATACTTTCGCTTTCTGCCGTCAGTTAAGTGACGACGGTTGTATCTATGACTGCGAAACCACGTTGCAATTGACTGATCTTAAAGGTAAACCGCTGCAACTTGATTTCGCTGTAGTGCGCACCCTGAACAGGCGTTACCGCATTGTAAAAATGGTGGATAAATCTTCCCAGATAACCAAATACTCCATTATCGACGGTTCCAAATTCAGGGCCAAAGAAAAATTGCCGGATAAATTCCGCGTCAAATTCATAATGCGCGGCGACAACAGAAAGCCCGTCGTCTGTTTCGATGAACTCGTGAATTTCAATTGATAGAGTATAAAAACGGCAGAATATGTTTATAAAAAAATCCCGGAGCAGAAACTCCGGGATTTTTTTCGTCGGCAGGGACTTATTTTTCGCAGTCGCAATCACAGCCGCAGCCGCATTCACAACGCATGAAATGCGCCCGCATTTTATCGAGAACGCCGTCTACCGTGAAACCGAATTTATCGGCCAGTACGGCGTAAGGCGCGGAAGCTCCGAAATGATCTATACCGATTGCCAGCCCGAAAGAACCAACGTAACGCGCCCAGCCGAAAGTACTGGCGGCTTCGATGGAAACTCTCGCCATGCAGTCAACCGGCAGAACGGATTCCTTGTACTCGTCGCTCTGTTTTTCGAACAGTTCCTGTGAAGGCATTGAAACAACGCGGACTTTAGTACCGCCCGCGCGGACTTTTTCAGCCACCTTTAACGCGAGGTTGAGTTCAGAACCGGTAGCGATAATGATCATGTCAAAATCATTTTCGTCGCTCAATACGTAAGCGCCTTTCGCCAGGTCGATATTTTTCGCCAGTTCCGGCGGGATGGGATCGAGGTTCTGGCGGGTCAGCAGGATTGCGACCGGGCCGTCAGCTTGCAGCGCCGCTGTCCAGGCATGGGCGACTTCATTGGCGTCCGCCGGGCGGATTACCGTAAATCCGGGAATTGTGCGCAGCATGGCGATTTGTTCAATCGGCTCGTGAGTCGGCCCGTCTTCCCCGACGTAGAATGAATCGTGCGTGAATACGTAGATTTCATGCAGGTTCTGGATTGCCGCCAGGCGCATTGCCGGTTTCATGTAGTCGGAAAATACGAAGAAAGTTGACGTATATGGGATCAGCGTTTCGTACAACGCCATACCGTTTCCGGCCATTCCCATTGCCAGTTCGCGGACGCCGAAATGCAGATTGCGGCCGCCGTAATTTTCCGGGGCGAAACTGTCCGCGTTCTTGATATCGGTTTTGGTCGAAGGCGACAGGTCGGCGGCGCCCCCGACGAGGGCCGGAACGAGTTCCGAGGCGCGCTGGAGAATGGTTCCGCCGGAAGCGCGGGTGGCGACGGCTTTATCGACCGGAGCGACTTTCAGAAGTTCCTCAAGCAGGTTTTCCGGGACTTCGCGGTTTGTCATGCTGGAAATGGTTTTCGCCGATTCCGGGTTGGCTTCGAGGAACGCCTGGAATTTAATATCCCATTCGGCGGCTTCGGCAACCAGGGATTCAACCCGGTCAGCGCAGAATTTCTTTACTTCGGGAAGAACCGTGAAAGGTTCTTCCGGCATGCCGAGGTTCTTCTTCGTGGCAACGACTTCATCTTCGCCGAGCGGTTCGCCGTGAGCGGATGATTTGCCTTCCTTGTTCGGAGAGCCGAAACCGATCTTTGTTTTCCCGATAATCAGGGTCGGACGGCCATCGGATTCCATCGCTTCAGCCAGGGCGGCATCACATTGCGCTATATCATTGGCGTTTTCA
Source organism: Victivallaceae bacterium (assembly GCA_041668685.1). Taxonomy (GTDB): domain Bacteria; phylum Verrucomicrobiota; class Lentisphaeria; order Victivallales; family Victivallaceae; genus JAHOYW01. Next base: position 4,721 of record JBAYCO010000179.1, read on the forward strand.
ACGTGGATCACCCGCCAGTTGTAGGCGGTAAAACGCGCGCCGACTTCCTCGGAGAACGCCAGGTCAGTAGAACCTTCGATCGTAATCGAGTTGTCATCGTAAAAACAAATGATGTTGTCGAGTTTCAAGTGTCCGGCCAGTGAACCGGCTTCAGCGGTGGTTCCCTCCATCATGCAGCCGTCGCCGCTGATGATGAAAATCTTGTTATCGACAAGTCCGGTTTTGTCCAGCCCGGTAGTCGCCGTGAAATATTTATTGGCAATCGCCATGCCTACGCCGGAAGCGAAACCGCTGCCCAGCGGGCCGGTGGTGACGTCGCAGCCCGGAGTGTGGTTGTATTCTGGGTGTCCCGGAGTCCGGCTCCCCCATTGCCGGAACTGTTTGAGTTCATCCATCGACAGCCCGTAATCGAAAAGGTGCAGCAATGAATACAGCAGCATGGAGCCGTGTCCGGCTGAAAGTATGAAACGGTCGCGGCCGAGCCATTTCGGGTTGCGGGGATTATGGCGCAGGTATTTGTACCACAACGTAAGGGCGAAATCAGCGCAGCCCATCGGCATGCCGGGGTGCCCGGATTTGGCTTTCTGGATAGCTTCCGCGGATAATACTCGAATCGTGTCAGCGGAACGTCTTGCCAGTTTTTGATCCATCATCATTGAACATCCTTGTTTTTTTATGTATTTTAGTGGAAAATATCGTTAAACGGATTATTTGTTAATATGCCGATGCGTTTATGCAAATCGGCGAAAACTTAACTAACACCATTTTGGTAAAATTTCAAGTCATGACAGAAAGATTTATAAGCTCTACACTGAACAAAAGAGACAAAAATCAGGACAGCAAACTCCGGCCGTTAAAGTTTACGGATTTCCCCGGGCAGAATAAAGTCAAGGAAAGGCTGGAACTTTATGTCGAAGCCGCCAAAGGCCGGAACGAACCACTGGGACATCTTCTGTTAAGCGGGCCGCCGGGACTCGGTAAAACCACGCTTGCCTACATCGTCGCCAATGAAAAAGGCGCGAAAATCAAAACCACCAGCGGACCGGTGATCGAAAAACCCGGCGACCTCGCCGGACTCCTGACTTCTTTACAGGATGGAGATATACTTTTCATTGACGAAATCCACCGTTTAAATACCACCGTCGAGGAATATTTGTACAGCGCGATGGAGGATTTTTTCATCGACATTATTCTTGAACAGGGGCCGGGTTCGCGTTCGGTTCGCCTGAATCTGCCGCATTTTACGCTGCTGGGGGCAACGACCCGCCAGGGAATGCTTTCAGCGCCGCTGCGTTCGCGTTTCGGGCTCTCGTGCCGTTTGGATTATTACGACGCCCCGGATCTCCAGAGGATCGTGCAGCGTTCAGCAGGAATACTCAAAATCGAAATAGAACCCGAAGGCGCCATGGAAATCGCCGGACGCTGCCGGGGAACCCCGCGTATCGCCAACAATCTTTTGTGTTGGACCCGCGATTACGCCCAGGTCAGGTCTAATAACATCATCACTCCGGAAAACGCCGCGCTGGCGCTGGAAATGCTCAATATCGACGATAACGGCCTGGACGAAATGGACAACCGCATCCTTGAAACGATCATTCATAATTTCAACGGCGGCCCGGTCGGGCTGAAAAATATTTCCGTTTCGGTCGGCGAGGAAGAAGGCACTATCGAGGAAGTCTACGAACCGTTCCTGATTCAGGAAGGTTTCATGGTGCGCACCCCGAAAGGCCGCACCGCCACCCCCAAGGCGTGGCGCAAACTGGGTCTTAATCCCAAAAGCAAAGGCGCCCAGCCGGACTTGTTCTGAATATAAAAAATTCAAATTAAAAGCGGGACTACAAACAGGTCGCAAAAGTTTTAATTTTTTCTTTACAACGTTTTTCGGTTATTTCCAGCAATAGTTTTACCCGTCCGGCAAAATATTCCAGGTCTTTCTTCGAGATTTTGAAATCCTTGTCGTAACGGGCACCGATGTAGGCGTATTCGAACACGTCGAAACGTTCCTTATCGGCTTCGGTTTCGCAGGGAAAAATAACCTCCAGATCGGGAAGAACTTCGCGGATTCGCCGGTCTGCGGCGCCTAGAAAATGCCCATTGGGAATGTAATTGGTAAAAACCAGCTCGATAGCTTTATAAGCGGATTCGGCTGCTTGGTGAAGCTCGAAAGCTACTGTTTTATGATTTTTAGAGTAAGAATATTTAAATCTTTGATAAAATTCATTCGCACTTTCAAACCAGTGCTCGAAATGTTCTTTGGCAATTTCGATTTGCTGTTCAGGGGTGAGTTCTTTGCCGACGTTCAGTTTATATTTACCGGAATCATAGAGCAGACAGCCCTCTTTGACAATATCACTGTAAAAGAAATGCCTCTCCTTGAGCCGTCTTTTAAGAAATTTGACGTCATGCACAATAAGCCGGAAAGGCATAAGCGTACTGAGGCCGTTGCAGTGTTCGGAGATACTGCGCCAGAGGCTGTAGTGAATAGCGGTCGCATTAAGACGGCAGACCACCAGAATATCATAATCGGAAACCGCGCCTGATTTACGGTCGGGAGCTAAATCCTCTTCATCCTTGTAATTTCCGCGGGCATGGGAACCGAAAAGAATGACCATTTCAACGTCGTCGCACATTTCGCGGATAACGGAAACTCCCCTTTCTAATTCATCTCTTTTATGTTTCGGCAAATGTGAAAGTGATTTCTTCATGCATGGAATATACAACTATCTTGAGGATAGGCAAGGTCGGAAAAGGAAAATTTTCAAGCTGTGCGGTAGAATGCGAGCTTAAATTAGTCCGGCGGAGCAACGTCATACGGTCTGACAACGTTTCATGTCGCCGGTCTCATCGAGACGCGGCGCTACATGAAGACGCGAGTACAAGATAAAAGTTAAAAATCCAACCTGGAACAGTATATAATCACTCACATTTCGGAGTTCCGAAATATAACGTAAGGACTTAAATATAAATACCTTGATCCCGATTTGATCTTGTTTTTCGCGGTCTGGGATCTTCAAGCAATGAAAT